>NZ_SCND01000115.1:0-15469 GCF_005503585.1 Pseudomonas sp. 2VD | reverse complement strand
AGCCCGGCCAGCGAACCCGCCGTGGTGCACATCCCACGATGCTGAACGCCGCTTCTCCACCGCGCGATCCCGCCGCCCTGCCGCGCCTGCTGCTGACCCTGGCCGCGTTGCTGCTGCTCTGGCCGGGGCTGCGCCTCAGCGAACTGGATATCCCCGGCCTGTTCAGCGGCGACAACGCACGCACCATGGGCGGTTTTCTCGCCGGCTTCTGGCCGCCGGCGCACGATCCCGAGTTTCTCGCCCTGCTCTGCCGCGCGACCCTGGAAACCCTCGCCATCGCCACCGCCGGCATGGCCCTGGCCTGGCTCCTGGCGTTTCCCGCCGCACTGCTGGCGACCCGCGCCCTGTCGCTCTCGGCGCTGCCGCGCGGCGGCCTGCCGGCCTGGTGGGCACGGGCGCTGCGCTGGCCGGTGCGCGGCCTGCTGATCCTCCTGCGCAGCGTGCCGGAAATCGTCTGGGCGCTGCTGTTCGTCCGCGCCGTGGGCCTGGGGCCCACCGCCGGGGTGCTGGCCATCGCCATCACCTATGCCGGCATGCTCGGCAAGGTCTACGCGGAAATCTTCGAGTCGGTGGATCCGCGCCCCACCCGCGCCCTGCTGCTGGGCGGCGGATCGCGGCTGGCGGCGTTCGCCTACGGGGTGCTGCCGAACGCCGCCGGGGAAATGATTTCCTACACCGTCTATCGCTGGGAGTGCGCGATCCGCGCTTCGGTGGTGATGGGCTTCGTCGGCGCCGGCGGCCTCGGCCAGCAGATCGACCTGTCGCTGCGGATGTTCGCCGGCGGCGAGGTTGCCAGCATCCTGCTGACCTTCCTCCTGCTGGTCCTCCTCGCCGACCTGCTGAGCCGCTTCCTGCGCGGGAGGCTGGCATGAGCCGGACCTGGCGCCTGCTGCTCTGGCCGCTGCTGGTGGTGACCGCGGTGGGCGCCTCGTTCGCCTACCTGGACATGGACACCGCAGGTCTTTTCAGCGGCAAGGGAATGGGCCAGATGGCCGCCTACGCCAGCGAGTTCTTCCCGCCCGACCTGTCCGCCCCGCACCTGCGGGCGATTGGCCGGGGGCTGCTGGAAACCCTGGCCATGTCGGCCATCGGCACCCTGCTGGCGGCACTGCTCGGCCTGCTCTTCGCGCTGCCAGCGGCGGGTCGCTTCGGCGTGCCGGCGCAGAGCCTGGCGCGACTCCTGCTCAATGCGCTGCGCGCCGTGCCGGAGCTGGTCTGGGGTGCGCTGATGGTGCTGGCGGCCGGGCTCGGGCCGAACGCCGGGACCCTCGCCCTGGCCCTGCACACCGGCGGCGTGCTCGGCCGGCTGTTCGCCGAAGCCCTGGAGAACACCCCGGCGCAGCCCGCCGAGGCCTTGCGCCTGGCCGGCAGCGGACGCCTCGCGGCATTCGCCTATGGCACCCTGCCGGGGGTCTGGCCGCAACTGGTGGCCTATACCCTGTACCGCTGGGAGAACAATATCCGCATGGCCAGCGTGCTCGGTTTCGTCGGCGCCGGCGGGCTCGGGCAGATGCTCTATTTCAGCCTCAGCCTGTTCCAGCAGGCCCAGGCCGCCACGGTGATCCTGGCCATGCTGGTCCTGGTGCTCGGGGTCGACAGCCTGAGCGCCTGGGCGCGGCAGCGCTGGGTCAGTCAATAACCTCCCTTAGGAAATTTCCGAATCCCGTCGAAGATCGGCCATCATCGACGGTCAGAGACATCGGGGAGGCGGCTTGCGCCTCCGCTCATCCAGGGAGAGGAAAATCATGCGTACACCACTGCTATCCGCGCTACTGCTGGGCCTGCTGGCCCTCGGCGGCTGCAGCCTGCCCCAACAGCAGGCCGGCGCGCCGACCGAGCAGCGGCTCGGCACCCAATGGGGCGAAGGCGTCGCCTCGCCGGTCACCTCGGTGGCCCTGCAACGTCTATCGGAGCAACCGGTCGATCGCCGCCAGGTGTTCTACAGCGCGCGGCGCTTCGACGGCCCGGCGCTCAAGGAACTGCCCCTGGCCAAGGGCCGGGTCGGCTTCGCCGTACTCGACGAGGATGGCGGCAAGTTCGACCTGGTGCAGCACCGCAGCACCCTGCAACTCCAGGGTCGTGAAGGCCAGCGCTACCGACTGTGGCTGAACAACCTCGGCAGCGCGACCTACGAGGTGGTCGCCACGGTAGACGGCCTGGACGTGCTCAACGGCCAGCCGGGCAGCCTGAAGAACCGCGGCTATGTGCTGGAACCGGGCGAGAACCTGGTGATCGAGGGCTTCCGCAAGAGCGAACGGGAAGTCGCGGCATTCCGCTTCGCCAGTCCCGACGATGCCTACGCCAGCAACAGCGCGGCCGGCGACAGCCGCAACCTCGGCGTGATCGGCGTGGCCCTGTTCGAGCTGGACGCTCCGGCCAGCGGTCGCGAGGCGCCGGCCGACGGACCGCAGGCATTTCCCGCCGACGCCCGGAACGGCGGCGGCTACGCGCCGCCGCCGCGCTATCGCGACTGAGGCATCTTCACGAAAACTGCGCGGCGGCGTTCCTTCATAAGCAATCCATCTCACAGGAGCCGCCGATGAACCGCTTTTCACTGCCCCGCCCCGACGCACGCCAGTGCGTCGCCGGCCTGGGTTTCTCCGCCCTTCTGCTGCTGGCCTCCTCGGCCAACGCCGCCGCCTGCCGCGACATCACCAGCGTGCAGCAAAGCGCCGACGCCACGCGCAATACCTCGATGGGCGGCCACGTGACCCAGCACATCTACGGGATGACGCCGCCGTCCGGCTCGTCGCAGAAAGACAAGACCCTGTTCAAGTCGAGAGGCAACTACGACGCGGCCTGGCGCCAGTACGGATACATCGACAATCCGGTGGCCTGCAGCGGCAACAGCAAGTTCCAGGTGGTTTCCCTGGAGAAGCTGCACATGGGCAAGATCGATGCCTACTCCTGCAAGCAGGCCGACGGCCAGGGCGTCTGCACGCGCTGGGATACGTACATGGCCAAGGAGATTTCGTACGGTTTCGTCCTGAAGGACGGCAAGTGGATCCTCAATACCCTCTACCCGATTCCCCTCGACTAGGGCGCAGGCCGTCCGCGCCGGCCGCCCCATTGCAGGGAGCCGGCGCGGCCGTCCGGGTCAGAAGGTCAGCGTGCCCAGGCCCATGCCCGGGTCGCTGAAGCCGGAGCGACCATCTTCCATGCGACCGCTGAAACGCCGCAGGAAGCTGTCCGACCCCTGCGCGCTGACGCTGAAGTCGTACCAGTTGCCGCTGCTGCGCAGCGAATAGCGGACTTCCCGACGCTGTCCCGGCGGCACGTTGACGGTACGCCGCTCGCCCTGGCGATAGACGTTGTCCTTGACCGTCAGCTTGACCGGATGGCGGCCACGGTTGATCAGTTGCACGCGCAGGTTGCCGAACAGCGGCTCGTAGTCGATCCGCACTTCCGGCAGCGGCGCCTTGCGCTCCGCCAGATCGCGCCGCAGGTTGCCGCGGAAGACCCGGAGGAAACCGTTCGGACCGTGCACTTCCAGGTGGTAGTCGCCGCTGGCGTCGCCCTGGAAGCTGTCGTGCAGGCGCTTGCGCGCGCCAACGGTGTAGCGTTTCGGCGGGTTCTCGCTGTCGAGCAGGTCGAACACCTGGAACACCGCGCCGGCCTTGCCGGTGTTGGCGAAGGTCAGGCTCAGCGCGTCTCCGCCGCTGCGGTAGCGCGCATGCACGCCCAACTCGTAGGGCAAGGCGCGGGCCGGACGGATGCCCATTTCCTGCTTGGGCATGGCGGCCACCGCCGGCGGCTTCGGCTTCGGCAGCTTGATCTGGCTGGCGACGATGGCGTCGGCCTGGCTGGTGTCGGGCAGTTCGGGGAACGGCTCGTTGTTCGGGTTGGCGAAGTTGAACGCCGAGGTCAGGTCGCCGCAGACGGCACGACGCCAGGGACTGATATTCGGCTCCATGACCCCGAAGCGCTGCTCCAGGAAGCGGATCACCGAGGTGTGGTCGAACACCTGGGAGTTGACCCAGCCGCCCTTGCTCCACGGCGAGATCACGTACATCGGCACCCGCGGGCCGAGGCCGTAGGGCTGGTTGCGATAACGGATATCGCCCTTGGTGTGCCATTCGAGGGTGGCGTCGGCGGTGGTCTTGCCGCGCAGCGTGCCGTCCTTGTTCAGGCTCGGCGCGGCCGGCGGGGCGATGTGGTCGAAGAAGCCGTCGTTCTCGTCGAACATCACCAGCAGCGCGGTCTTGCTCCAGACCTCCGGGTTGGCGGTCAGCGCGTCGAGTACCCAGGAAGTGTACTCGGCCCCCCAGATCGGGCTGGACGGGCCGGGGTGTTCGGAGTACTTGGCCGGGGCGACGATCCAGGACACCTGCGGCAGGCTGTTGGCCAGCACGTCGCGCTTCAGCGCATCGAGCTTCCAGGTGCTCAGGCCGTTGACGATCAGCGGCGAGTCAGGCGCCGCGGCGCGGTACTGGCGGAAGCCGATCAGCGGGTTGTCGGAGAAGTTGTCGGCCATGTCCTGGTAGACCCGCCAGGTGATGCCGGCGGCCTGCAGGCGCTCGGGATAGGTGGTCCAGATGTAGCCCTGCTCCACCGGGCCGTTGCTGTCGTGGTCGTTGGTGGTTACCGGGCCGCCGTGCTGGCCGAGCGGGTCGTTGGTACCGGTCCAGAGGAACAGCCGGTTGGGGTTGGTGCCGCCCTGGAACGAGCAGTGATAGGCGTCGCAGATGGTGAAGGCGTTGGCCATCGCGAACTGGAAGGCGATGTCCTGCTCCTTGTAGTAGCCCAGGGAACGCTCGGTCTTGGCCGGCAACCACTTGTCCATGCGCCCTTCGTTCCAGGCCTGCTGGGCGTCCGGCCAGGTGTGCGGGGTACCGTCGACGCGCTGGGCGCTGGTGGTGCTGGTGTCGAAGTGGTAGGGCAGGATCTCGCCCTTGCTGCCCTTCTGGTGCCAGACCCGCTGGCCGTCGGGCAGCGGGATCGCCATGCGGTCGCCGAAGCCGCGGACGCCCTTGAGGGTGCCGAAATAGTGGTCGAAGGAGCGGTTCTCCTGCATCAGGATCACCACGTGCTCGACGTCCTTGAGGTTGCCATGCCGGCGGTGCGCGGGAATCGCCAGGGCCGCCTGGATGCTCGACGGCAGCATGCTGGTGGCGACGGTGGCGCCGACCGTACCGGCGGCCAGGCGGATGAAGCTTCTTCTGCTTTTCGAAATCATCGGGGGGACTCACCAGGTCAGGGTGTGGCACAGGGCTGCCGAGCGCATCCATGACGCCCGCAGGCTCACTCGGCAGCAAGCTGTTCGAACCCCGACGACGCTAGTGAGGGAAAAAGACGCTTTGGTTTCAACACGCTTTGCAACAACTATTCATGCCAACTTCGTCACAATTTCAGATCAAGATTTTGGTCTAGGCCAGATTCCACTTGACAGCCTTCGCCGGCACTCTCCTCACACTCTTCCCCGCCATTGCAGGAGCAATACCCCCGCCACCACCAGCGCCAGGCCGAGATAGCCCTCCCAGGACAAACGGCGCACCGGGAAACCGGCCCAGCCGAACTGGTCGCAGAGCGCCGAGACCAGCATCTGCCCGGCCACCACGCACGCGATGAAAGTGGCGGCGCCCAGGCGCGGCGCGACCAGGATCGCCACCGTCAGGTAGGCCGCGCCGAACAGCCCGCCGAGCCAGCTCCACCAGGGCGCGCCGCCGAGGCTGGCGGTAGCCGGCAGCGGCACCCGCACCAGCAGCAGGCCCAGGCAGACCGCCCCGAGGCTGACGCCCAGCGAAGTCAGGCTGGCGCTCAGCGGATGGCCGAGCAGGCGCCCGAGCAAGGCGTTACTGCCGGCCTGCAACACCACCATGCCGCCCACCGAAACTGCCATCAGTACCATCAGATAATTGGGCATGCTGATTCTCCTCCTCCGGCCCTTGCCTCTGGAGCGGAGTTTTTGCTATCCACTTCGCGAATGGAAATCGATAGTTGGTACAGCCTCCATGCAGCAGATTCATGACCTACGCCGTATCGACCTCAACCTGCTGGTGGTGCTCGACGCGCTCCTCAGCGAGCGCCACGTGTCCCGCGCGGCGCAGCGCCTGGCCATGTCGCAGCCGGCGGTCAGCCACGCCCTCGGGCGTCTCCGCGAACTGTTCGGCGATCCGCTGCTGGTGCGGGTGAAAAGCCGCATGCAGTTGACCAGCCTGGCGCTGGAGCTGGCGCCGAAGCTCCAGGCCAGCCTCGACCAGGTGCGCGGGGTGATCGGCGGGCCGGCCTTCGAGCCGGTGCGCAGCCGGCGCCACTTCCGCCTGGGCATGTCCGACTACGGCGCCTGGGTGGTGCTGCCGGCGCTGCTGCGCCAGCAACAGGCGCTGGCGCCCGGGGTGAGCTTCGGGATAGTCCAGGAACCGCGCCTGGAAACCGCCCGGCAGGTCGCCGAAGGACAACTGGACTGCGCGCTGGGGGTATTCCCCCTGCTTCCGGAGGGCGTGCGCGCCAGGCGCCTGTTCGAGGAGCGTTTCGTCTGCGTCTGTCGGCGCAGCCTGTTCGACCGCCCCGACGGCCTGTCCCTCGACCGCTACCTGGCGGCCCGCCATGTGCGCGTCTCGCTACAGGACAACCCGGCCGAGGAAGTCGACAGCGCCCTGGAAAAGCGCGGCCTGCGCCGGCAGGTGGCGCTGACCCTGCCGCACTTCACCGTGGCCCCGGCGCTGCTGGCCGGCACCGACCTGGTACTGACCATCGCCGAGCGCATCCTCGAACGCCTGCGGCTACCCGAGGAACTGGCGGTCTGCGAGCCGCCGCTGGCGATCCCGCGCTTCGACTACGTACAGATCTGGCGCGGCGACGCCGAGCGCGAAGCGGCCGGCGCCTGGCTGCGGGAACAGATCCAGGCGGCGGCACGGAAGATCTGAAGAAGAGTCAGGAAGGCTTTTCCAGCTTGCGCAGCATCTCGCCGACACGCTCGCCGAGCATTTCGTTGGCCGACAGCTTGAGGCCGCGCGCCAGTTCCACCTGGACCACGTGTTCCGCCAGCGGGCGCAGGCGCAGGAACACCTTGGCCAGCTCCTGCAGGTCCGGCGCCCCGGGCAGCAGGTCGGTGCCGCGGCCGTCCACCAGGTGGGTGACGATCAGGCGGACGATCCCCGCCGCCAGGTGCTCGGTGTCGCTACGCAACTCGCCGAGGTGATCGAGCAGCGCCTCCAGCGGGATGCCGCTGCGGTACAGCTCCAGCCCGGCCTGGAACAGCCGCGGGCTGGGGATCTTCATGCGCTCGCCGTCGAACAGCAGCAGGCCCAGCGCCTGGGCCTTGTCGATCACCCGGTCGTTCAGTTCGTCGCCGAAGATCGCCTGGAGTTCGTCGAAGCCGATGCTGCCGGGCGTCTCCAGGTTCCACTCGCCGATGATCGCCTGGTCCAGGCCGAGCACGTGGTCGAGGTCGCGGCCCTGTTCCCAGGCCTCCAGCAGTTCCTTGATGTTGGCGCTGGAATAGCCGCGCTCGAGCAACTGGTTGATCAGCCGCAGGCGCTTGAGATGGCTGTCGAAATACACGCCGACCCGGCCGCGCCGCTCCGGCGGCGGCAGCAGGCCGCGGTCCTGGTAGGCACGCACGTTGCGCACGCTGCTGCCGGCCGCGCGCGCCAGTTCGTCGACGCTGTATTCGCGGGCATCCTCGGCGGACGGCTGCTCGCCACGTTGCAGCAGGCGCTGCAGGAGGGTCAGGGGTGTGCTCATGGAGGCGGATCATAACGAGGCCCGCCGAACGGCCACAACCTCCGGGGGCGCAACGCTCTTTGCCGGCGTCCGGATGCGCGGGCGCCAACCAAAGACTGGACTCGTCGGTCAGCCGCTTCTCCGACACCGCCGCCAAAACCCGGGGGAAACGTCCCGAGCCTTCTGCCCCGGGCCTTCCGGCGCCGGTAGCAAGTGCCGTAACACCGGCGTGAAGAGACTTCCCAGGGCTGGCGCAACGCCTGCTTATGGGCCAGCATCAACCATGACATCAATCAATGTCACAATAACGACAAGCCAGCCTGGAGAGAGCCATGTCCCAAGGCGCCTGGGTACCCACTCCCGACGATCTCGATCACTTCCGCCAGGTCCAGCGACTGGCCTATACCTGCTGCGAAACCATCCACGGCGAACTGCGCGCCGGCATCAGCGAGAGGGAAGCCGCGGCGCTGATGAAGACCTGGCTGCAGGATCACGGCGTCGACGACTGGTTCCACCAGCCCTTCGCCTGGTTCGGCAGCCGCACCTCGTTCAAGGGCTTCGACGGCCTGCGTCATCTCGGTGGCTTCAACCTGGCCTTCTACCCCGGCAAGCAGCGCCTGGAGGAAGGCATGCCGTTCATCCTCGACTGCGCGCCGACCCTCGGCGCCTATACCGCCGATGTCGGCTACTCCGGCGCGCTCGGCCACAACCTGTTGCAGGAGCGGCTGATGGACGACCTGCTGATACACCGACGCATCATCCTCGACCTGGTCCGCGAACGGCGCCCCCTGGCCGAAGTCAGCCAGGCGGTCGACCGGCTCTGCGTGATCCAGGGCACCCTGCCACGGCACAAGGCCTATCCCTTCGAAGTGCTCGCCCATCGCGTGGAAAAGCTCGGCAACCGCCGCGGTCCCTCGGTGGCGCGCTTCGGCGTGCGCAACCTGTACACCCTGACGCGCAACGCGCTGGTCACCGGCAAGCGCGAAGGCTGGTCGCCGCTGTGGTCCAGCGGCAAGCGCTCCGAGCACCCGCCGACGCCCGGTCTCTGGGCGGTGGAACCGCACCTGGGGCTACGCGGGGTGGGCGCCAAGTTCGAGGAACTGCTGGTAGTCACCGAAGACGACGCCTACTGGCTCGACGACGACCTGCCGCACGTCCGCCGCTGGCAGGCGCGCGGCCTGCTGCCGCAAGCACGGGAGGCCGCATGAACGCGCTCCTCGCCCTCCCCGACCTGCAGCCGGAACGGCTGTTCGTGCAGTCCGGCGACGTGCGCCTGGCGGTTCATTGCTGGGGCGCGCCGGACAACGACAAGCCGACGCTGCTGATGGTGCATGGCTACCCGGACAACCACGAGACCTGGCTGCCGCTGATCCGCCAACTGGCTGGGCGCTACCGCATCGTCGCCTACGACGTGCGCGGCGCCGGCGCTTCGGACAAGCCACGCTGGAGCCGCGACTACCACCTGCAACGGCTCAGCGAAGACCTGCAGGCGGTGATTCGCGCCACCAGCCCGGACCGCCCGGTACACCTGCTGGCCCATGACTGGGGCTCGATCCAGACCTGGGAAAGCGTCACCGATCCGCAGTGCCGACCGCTGATCGCGTCCTATACCTCGATCTCCGGGCCCTGCCTGGACCATGTCGGTTTCTGGATGCGCGAACACCTCAGGCAGCGCAGTCCGAAGGCCCTGAAAGCGGTATTCGGCCAGTTGCTCCACTCCTGGTACATCGCCTTCTTCCATACCCCCGTCGTACCCGAGCTGCTCTGGAGCGCCGGCCTGGCCCGGCTCTGGCCGCAGTTCCTGAAGCGCGCCGAAGGCGTCCGCCATCCGCAGGTCAACCCGACCCAGGCCAGCGACGGCCGGCACGGGGTCAAGCTGTACCGCGGCAACTTCATCCGCAGCCTGTTCCGTCCGCGCAAGCGCCACACCGAAGTGCCGGTGCAACTGATCGTACCGACCCGCGACCGTTACGTCGGCGCCCAGCTGTTTCAGCACCTCAGCCTGTGGGCGCCACGCCTGTGGCGGCGCGAGGCGAGCGTCGGCCATTGGCAACTGCTGGCCGAGCCGGAGCAACTGGCCGGCTGGCTCGGCGAGTTCATCGACGCCCAGGAAACCGGCGAGTCGCCGCCGGCCCTGCAACGCGCCCAGGTCCGCCCCGACGCGCGCTCGATGAGCGGCAAGCTGGTGGTGGTCACCGGCGCCGGCGGCGGCATAGGCCGTTCGACCCTGCTCAGCTTCGCCGAGCGCGGCGCCAGCCTGCTCGCCGCCGATCTCGACCTGGAAGCCGCCGAACGCAGCGCCGAACTGGCCCGCGCCCTTGGCGCCACGGCCCATGCCTACCAGGTCGACGTCGGCGATACCCAGGCCATGGAGCGCTTCGCCGAGTGGGTCCGCGACACCCTCGGAGTCCCGGATGTGGTGGTCAGCAATGCCGGCATCGGCATGGCTGGGCCGATGCTCGACACCTCGCCTGCGGAATGGGAGCGCCTGCTGCGGGTCAACCTGTGGAGCGTGATCGATGGCTGCCGCCTGTTCGGCCGGCAGATGGTCGCGGCGAACAAGCCGGGGCACCTGGTCAATGTCGCCTCCGGCGTGGCCTTCGCGCCGTCGCGCAACTACCCCGCCTACGCCACCAGCAAGGCCGCGGTACTGATGCTCAGCGAATGCCTGCGGGCGGAACTGGCCGGACGTTCGATCGGAGTCACCGCGGTGTGCCCAGGCTTCGTCGATACCGGCATCGTCCAGGCCACCCGCTTCGTCGGCATGGACGCCGAACGCCAGGCGCGGCGCCAGGCGAAGATCCAGCGCTTCTACAAGCGACGCCGGCTCAGCCCGGACACCGTCGGGGAAAAGCTGGTGCGCGCCGTGGAGCGCAACAAGGCGGTGGTCTCGGTGGGCAGCGAGGTGCACCTCGGCGCCCTGCAATGGCGCTTCGCGCCCTGGGCCACGCGGTTTCTCGCGCGCTTCGACCTGACTTCCTGAGAGCCTGCCATGAGCGAATTCCACCACAAGCTGGTCCAGCGCAAGGTCCGCTTCGACTTCAGCGATACCCCCCTGCACTGGGTTCCCGGCGAAGCGGAAGCGTCCCAGGTGATGAACGTCCTGCACATGCTCCTGCCTTCCGGCGAACTGTGGTTCTGCCGCCTCTACAACAAGGCCCTGCCGTTGGTTAGCGACGCCCGCCTGCGCGACGACGTGCAGGGTTTCATCCGCCAGGAAGCGATGCATTCGCGGGCCCACGACGGCGCGATCCAGCGCTACCTGAGCAGGTTCGACATCGACTCCAAGCCGTTCACCGACAAGATGGATTTCCTTTTCGAACGCCTGCTCTGCGACTACCCGCTGGGGCAGAACCGCCTGACCCGCGCCCTCGACGGCTGGTGGCTGCGCCAGCGCTGCGCGATCATCGCCGCGGTGGAGCATTTCACCTGCGTGCTCGGCAAGTGGGTGCTGGAGGCCCGGGAGCTGGATCGCCGCGGCAGCGACCCGGTGATGCTCGACCTGCTGCGCTGGCACGGCGCCGAGGAAGTCGAGCACCGCAGCGTCGCCCACGACCTGCACGTGCACCTGGGCGGCAGCTTCGTCACCCGGCAACTGACCATGCTGTTGGTCATCGCGATACTGGTCTACCTGCTCGCCGACGGCACCCGCACCCTCCTCGACCAGGACCCGAGCCTGCGCGGCGCCAAGCGCCAGGGATTCCTACGAACCTGGTGGCGGCTCGGCAAGCAGGGCCTGCTGCCGAACCTCGCGCACACCTTCCGCGACGTCGCCCGCTACTTCAATCCCTGGTACCACCCCGAGCACGAGGCGAATACCCAGGAAGCCCTGGAATACCTGGCCAACTCGCCGGCGGCCCGGCGCGCAGCGAACGCCTGAAAACAATTCACTGGAAATACCGGCAAGCGCCGCGGAAGCTGGAACTTTCCCGGCGCTTGTCCATTGTTACGTCAGGTCGAGTCAAACAAGCCGGCAGACGGAAGGTAATTTCCATAAGCCTGAAAAATGGCGCTCGATAGAATGATTGAAAATAACGGGCGCGCGACGTGAGACTTTGCAAAAGCCAGCCACTCTTGCCGATGGCACTTTGAAAGCAAGCAAAATAAAAGTAAGAAAAGTTACCCTATCGATCGGAAATTAAAGAAAGAAAAGCGAGCGAGAAGAGAATCGAGAAATACGCTCTTCGCGCCCGCCTTCGTATTTATCCGGCCTGCGGAAACTCACTGGCCAGGCAGCGTGATCTCCCGTTCCGAAACGATGATCTTGTTGACCAGGCCGTACTGCACGGCTTCTTCCGCGTTCAGCCAGAAGTCGCGCTCGGTGTCGGCGCTGATCTTCTCCGGCGTCTGCCCGGTGGCTTCGGCGAAGATCCGGTCGAGGCGTTCCTTCATCCGCACGATCTCGCGGCGGTAGATCTCGATGTTGCTCGCCGGCCCCTGGATGCCGCCCGACGGCTGGTGCAGAAGGAAGCGGGTATTGGGCAGCGAATAGCGGTTTTCCTTGTCCGCCGCGGCGTAGATCAGCGCGCCGGCGCTGGCTACGCTGCCGGAACCGATCATGATGACCTTCGGTGTGATGAAGCGGATCGCGTCGAAGATCATGTCGCCGGACTCGACGTGACCACCCGGGGAATTGACGAACATGTAGATCGGTTCGTCGCTGATCGAGGCGAGGATGTGCAGCTGCTGGACGACGTCCTTGGCCATCTTCTCGTCAACCCCGCCGGTGACGAACACCTTCCTGACCTTGAGCGCGTACTCCATCAGCTTGGCGCCGATAGCGCCGTGGGAGTCGCCGCCTTCGCGGTCCTTGTCATCGGTTTTCATGCAACCTCCTGGAACTGTTGGTAATCCATCCGGCAAACCTTTCAGGGCATGCGTTCGTTGTTCGCCAGGGCGCGGATATATATCCGTTAATGCGCCTCTTCCGAGCGGCCCATTATGCATCAGCCAGACACTTTCGAAAGGCTTGCTTCAACTTCGAAAAGACCGGCGAAGGTAATCTCGTGAAGCATAGCCATACAGGGCCGCGACGCACGTTTCCCGGAACCTAACAGATTTGTAAGTTGCCTCGTAAATACCTACCAGAATTAACAGTTAACAACGCGATTACCCTGCAAGAATTAACAGCTATTTCTTCGAGCCTGCCAAAAGTAATAGTACACCCCGCTCTTGCTTCGGGTGCCGCCGCTTCCCTGCCAACCACGCTGGCTACGGCGCGCTGAACCGTCGACGGGTGGAACCTGTCCGGCGAGGCGTGCGGTGCCCGTGTTCGCCGAATCGATGGATTGTTGAAGAGGACGCAGGGATGGTTCGTTTCGCTCGCTTGCCGCTATCACCCTACCAACGGGACATCTGGGTCGCCGCCGCGCAGTTTCCGGAACTCGACCAGTACACCATCTTCAGCTACGACCGCTTCACCGGCGAGGTCGATACCCAGGCCCTGGAACGGGCGCTGCTGCAGGCGGCGCGAGACACCGAGGCGTTCCGCCTGCGCCTCGGCGAGACGGACGGTACGCCGTACCAGTGGCTGGACACAGATGCCGAGTTCGAGGCGCGCCACGTCGACCTGCGCGCCGACCGCGACCCCGAGGCCGCCGTGCGATCCTGGTTGCGCGACGCCTTCCGCCACGCCTACCCGCTGGACGGCCGCAGCCTGGTGGACCTGGCCCTGCTGCATAGCGACCAGGCGCTCTACGTCTACGTGCGCACCCACCATATCGTCAGCGACGCCTGGGGCCTGCAGCTATTCCTCAGCCGGGTGCGCGCCGGCTACCTGGGCGAGCTAGGCGAGCCACAGGCGCAGATGCCGACGGCTTCCCTCCTGGCGCAACTCGAGACCGACGACTACTCCGGTTCGGAACAGTACCGCGGCGACCGCGCCTATTTCGCCGAGGCCCTGGAGGGCCTGGAGCCGGCCCTCTTCACCCGCAGGCGCCCGGCCGGGCTGCGCCGCACCGCGCGCCACAGGCTGACGCTGGAACGCACACTGCTCGATGCGATCCGCGATCGTGGCGAATCGCCCTTCCTGTTCCTCTCCGCCGCCGTGGCGCTGTACCTGGCGCGGATCCACCAGAACGACGACGTGGTCCTCGGCGTACCGGTGCTGAACCGCGCCGACCGCGCGGCCAAGCAAGTGGTCGGGCACTTCGCCAATACCCTGCCGCTACGCATCCGCACCGCGCCGGAACAGACCGTCGACGAATTCCTGGCGCAGTTGCGCGAGGCGACCCGGACGCTGCTGCGCCACCAGAAGATGCCCCTCGGCGACCTGTTGCGCGGCGCCTCGCCACTGTTCGACACCACCCTTTCCTACATGCGCTGGCCCGCCGCCCAGGCGATCCCGAACGCCAGCGTCGAGACCGTGGCGCAGACCCACGCCCATGACCCGGACGCGTTGGCCATCTGGGTCTCCGAGTTCGACGGGCACAGCGACGCACAGGTGGATTTCGAATACGCCTGCGATGTGTTCGACGCCGACTTCCCCATGGACGCCGCGGCGCGGCATATCGAAACCTTCCTGCGCGCCCTGGTGGAGGGCGGCGAGCGCCGCCTCGGCGAACTCGATCCGCTGTCGGCCGCCGAGCGCGAGGAACTGATCCACACCCGCAACGCCACCGACCAGGCATTCCCCGAGCAGGCTACCCTGCCCACGCTGTTCGCCGAGCAGGTGGCACGCACCCCGCAACGCACCGCGCTGCTGGAAGCCGACGGCGGCACGCTCAGCTATGCCGAGCTGGACGCCAAGGTCCAGGCCGTGGCCGACGCCCTGCGCGCAGCGGGTGTTAGCGCCGACGAGCGGGTAGCGCTACTGGTCGCCCGCGGTCCCCACCTGCTGCCGGCTATCCTCGGCGTGCAGCGCGCCGGCGGCGCCTATGTGCCGATCAATCCCGACCATCCCCTGGAGCGCGTCCGCCTGCTGCTGGAAGACTGCGGCGCCCGCGTGGTGCTGGTGGACGAACGCGCGGCGACACTCGGCGAGAGCCTGGGCGAGACGCGCGTGCTGCACCTCGAACGCCTGCCGCAGAGCACCGGCGACCTGCCGGCGGCCAACGTCGCGCCCAGCGACCTGGCCTATGTCATCTATACCTCCGGCTCGACCGGCGTGCCCAAGGGCGTGATGGTCGAACACCGCTCGGTGGTCAACCGCCTGAACTGGATGCAGCGTCGTTATCCGATCGGCGAACGCGACGTGCTTCTGCAAAAGACTCCGGTGACGTTCGACGTATCCGTCTGGGAACTGTTCTGGTGGAGCTTCACCGGCGCCCGCCTGTCGCTGTTGCCGCCCGGCGCCGAGAAGGACCCGCGGGAAATGCTGCGAAGCATCCAGCGCGACGCGGTCACGGTCATCCACTTCGTGCCGTCGATGCTGACGCCGTTCCTCGACCTGCTCGACGGCGACCCGACCGCCCGCACGGCGGCAAGCTCGCTGCGCCTGGTGTTCTGCAGCGGCGAAGCCCTCGCGCCGTTGCAGGTCGCGCGCTTCCGCCGGCTGTTCGGCGACGCCGTGCGACTGGTCAACCTGTACGGACCGACCGAGGCCACCGTCGACGTGTCCGACCATGAATGCGCCAGCGACAACCCCACGCGGGTCCCGATCGGCCGGCCGATCGACAACCTGCGCCTGTACGTCCTCGACCGCGCGCTCAGGCCGCAGCCCCTCGGCGCCGTCGGCGAGCTATATATAGGAGGCGTCGGCGTCGCCCGCGGCTACCTGAACCGGCCGGAGCTGAACGCCGAGCGCTTCCTCGCCGACCCCTTCGTCGCCGGCGGCCGTCTCTACCGTACCGGCGACCTGGCCCGC
>NZ_SCND01000114.1:0-15520 GCF_005503585.1 Pseudomonas sp. 2VD | reverse complement strand
GCCGCCCGTCATGGCATCCTGATCCGCAGCTCGGCCTGCTGCTGCCGATCATCATGATCTTCGGCCACGTGCTGGAGGAGCGCAGCGTGATCGGCTCCCAGGAGGCCATCGCCGCCCTCGGCGAACTGACCCGCAGCCATGCCCGGCGGATCGAGGCCGACGGCAGCCTGAGCGAGGTGGACAACGCCAGCCTGCGGGCGGGCGACCAGGTGGAAGTGCGCGCCGGCGACCGGGTTCCGGCCGACGGGCGGGTCCTGCAAGGCCAGGCCAGTCTCGACACCGCGCCGATCACCGGCGAGTCGGTGCCGCTCGAGGTGGCGCCGGGGATGGAGGTCTACGGCGGCGCGATCAACCTCGACGGCCTGCTGCGCATCGAGATAACCCGTACCGGCGAGGCCTCGACCCTGGGCAAGGTGATCGGCCTGATGCAGCAGGCCGAGCGCGCCAAGCCGCCGATCACCCGCCTGCTGGAGCGCTACGCCGGGCAGTACATGTTGCTGGTGTTGCTGATCGCCGCCGTCACCTGGTTCGTCACCAACGATGCCCAGGCCATGCTCGCCGTGCTGGTCGCCGCCTGTCCCTGCGCCCTGGTGCTGTCCGCCCCGGCCACGGCCATCGCCGGGATCGCCGTGGCCGCCCGTCATGGCATCCTGATCCGCAGCTCGGCCTTCCTCGAGGAACTGGCGGACCTGACTTCGCTGGTGGTCGACAAGACCGGCACCCTGACCCACGGCAGCCTGCGTCTGCAGGCGCTGCGCCTGGCCGATGCCGCCGAGGAGGCGTCGGTGCTGCGCCTGGCCGCCAGCCTCGGCGCCGCCAGCAGCCATCCGGTGAGCCGAGCGCTGGCGGCCCTGGCGGCGCACGATGCCTATCATCCATTGAGCGATATCCGCGAACGCCAGGGGTTCGGCGTGGTCGCACGAACAGCGGCGGGCGAAGCCGCCCTCGGCCGGCCCGAACTGTTCCAGCAACTGGGCATCGACGCCGGCGAGGTGCCGGCGCACGAGGGACCGATCGCCGGAATCGCCCTGGACGGGCGCTTCCTCGGCTGGCTGCTGCTGGCCGACAGCGTACGCGCGGAGGCCGCCGAGGCCCTGGCCGATCTGCGCGAACTGGGTCTGGGCCGGCAACTGCTGCTGACCGGTGATCGCCAGGCGGTGGCCGACGCCGTGGCCAAGCAGGTGGGGATTCGCCAGTTGGTGGCGCAGGCGTTGCCGGAGGACAAGTTGCGCCAGGTCGGCGCGGAGATCGGCAGCGGTTTCCGGCCGATGGTGGTCGGCGACGGCATCAACGATTCGCTGGCGCTGAAGGCCGGTGTGGTCGGGGTGGCAATGGGTGCCGGCGGCGCCGACATCGCCCTGGCCTCGGCGGATATCGTGCTGATCGGCAGCGACCTGCGCCGGCTCGGCACCTGCGTGCGGCTCAGCCGGCAATGCCGGCGGACCCTGCAGGTCAACGTGGCGATCGGCCTCGGCTGGACCCTGGCGATCGTCGCCGCGGCAGCCTTTGGCCTGCTCGGCGCGGCCGGGGCGATGGTCGCGGCGCTGCTGCATAACCTCAGCACCTTGCTGGTGCTGGGCAATGCCGGACGCCTGCTGCGTTTCGAGGAGCCCCTCGGGCAGCCCCGGCCGGCCGTGGAGGGACGCGAAGAGGAGGGTACACCGTGAGGCAGGCGCAAACGCGACGCAACGGCTGGCGCTGGCTGGCCCTGGCGGTCGGCACGCTGTCCGCGCTGAGCCTGGCCGAGGCGTCGATGGCGCGCTGGCCGGCGGGCTGGCAGGTCAGCGACCTGCCCGCCGCGCAGCCCGGCCAGGCCGGCGCCGGCCAGCGCCAGCGCGCGGTCAAGTTGCAGGCAGACGGCTCCCAGGCACTGGTGATGGAAGTGACGCGGATGCCCCTGCAGAGCGGGCAGGCAGTGAACCTGGAGAAAGTCCTCGGGCACATGCGCAAGCTGGTGCAGATCGAGTTCCTGCGCAACGGCCTGCAGACCGCCTGCACCTCGCCGCAGCCGTCCACCACCGGCGGGCTGGCGGCGCTGGAGACCACCTGCACCATTCGCCAGCGCGGCGCCGTGGTGATGAAGCAGACCTTGCTCACCGCGGCCGGCAAGACCTCGGCCTATTCGCTGTCCTATGCCGGCCTGGCCGAGGCCTACGACGCCAGCCAGGCGGAAATCCGCGCGGTACGGGAAAGCCTGCGCTTCGAGTGAGCGAAATCGGACGCGGTCGGGGCGGGGGCTGGAGTGTCGGCGGATACCGCCTGCGGCGCTATTCGCCCTACGGAGGGTTGCATTGGGGTAGGGCGGATAACCGCTTGCGGTTATCCGCCTTGCGTCTGTCGCGGATCATTTCTTCCCGGCGTTCTGCAGGATCTGCAGGGCCTGGGTGGTGGCGGTGATGCAGCCCTTGGTGTCGCCGCTGGCCTGGTCCTGCCTGGCCTTGGCCTGGAGTTCCTTGACCTCGGTGACCCGCGCACCGGTGACCGAGGTCTTGCCGCGCACGGCGAGGATGTCGTCCAGTTTCTGCAGGTTGGCGCCGCACAGGTCGGTGCTTTCGGCGGCTTGGGCGGTGCCGCCGAGCAGGGCGGCGGCGATGAGCAGGGTACGCACGATCATGGCAGTTCTCCTTTGTGGGCCGGGTGGCCGGACGGGGGAGAGACGACAGGCTCCTGGGAGTCTTCTCCGCATGCCCAGTATCTGACCGGAGCGTCGCCGGAATGGTTCGGTCGCTCAGCCGTTGCCCCAGGGCGGGATCGACAGCGCCTGCTGGAGATGCTGGATGAACGCCTTGACCTTCGGCGACATCGCCGCCGCCCGCGAATACATCGCGTAGATCACGTCGTCGAGTGGGCGCAGGCCGGGCGCGGCGTCCACCAGGCGGCCGTTCTTGAGGTCCTCGGCGACGATGAACAGCGGCAGCAACGCCAATCCCTGGCCGCGCAGGGCGGCGTCGCGCATGGCCTGGCCGTTGTTGCTGCTGAAGCGTCCGCGTGGCGAGACGGCGCGGGGCTTGGCACCGGGGAACGCCGGTTCGAAGGTCCAGACCTGGCTCGGCGTGGCGTTGTTGTAGCCCAGGCACTCGTGTTGCATCAGTTGTTCGAGGGTGTCCAGCGTGCCGTGGCGTTCCGCGTAGTCGGGGCTGCAGCAGACCACCCGCTGGCTGTTGGCCAGCGGCCGGGCGATAAGCGAACTGTCGTCCAGGCGGGTGACGCGGATGCTCAGGTCGTAGCCTTCCTTCTCGAAGTCGGTGAGGCGGTCGTCCATCTGCAGGACGATCTCCAGGCGCGGGTGCTGGCTCATGAAGTCGGCGATGATCGGCGACAGCCAGAGGGTGCCGAAGCTCATCGGGGTGACGATGCGCAATTCGCCGCACAGGTCGTTCTCGCGCAGGGCGACGATCTCCGCGGCGTTGTTGAGTTCCTGCAGCGAGGCCTTGGCGGCCTTGTAGAAGAAATGCCCGGCCTCGGTCGGCTCGACGTTGCGCGTGGTGCGATAGAGCAGGCGGACGCCGAGGCGTCGTTCGAGATCGCTGACGCGCTTGCTGATCACCGACTTGGACAGGCTCATGCGCTCGGCCGCCGACGTCACGCTGTTGAGTTCGGCGACGTTGAGGAAGGCTTCGATATCGTCGAAGCGCAGGCTCATCGGTGGGCCCACGATACAGTGGCAATCGCTCGACGCATTCTCGGCTCCTCCTGGTCGTTTTCCTTGGGCTTTCTATCCGCTTGATTCGCAAGCTAAATCGATCCAGCCCTGAGCAAGCTTACCCAATCGAAAGGCGCCGCAGCGTTCGTTCTCAGCGAAAACGGTTTTCGCCTGGACGCGCTACCGGGAAGGCCGCCGGGGCTTTTACCCTGTAGTCGCGACTCGTCGCTCCGTGGCCGACCGCACCTGCCCGCCCCCGTAGGCGGCCACGGATTTCCTTGCGCCTTCTAGACTGGAAGCCAACCCGCCGCATCAACCCCGAACGAGAAACCCGCATGTCGAGTCGCTTCATCGCCGCCTGGTCCGCGGCCAACCGTTGCCTGGAGGTGCGGGGCCGGGCATGGAAGGGCTGAAACTCTACGCCCGCTTGCTCTGGCGGCCGCCGCGGGAAGCCCTGCTGTTCGCCCTGCGCACCGTCGCCGCCGGGCTGCTGACCCTCTACCTGGCCTTCCTCTTCGACCTGGAGCAGCCGAAGTGGGCGCTGATGACCGTGGTCATCGTCAGCCAGCCGCTGGCCGGGATGGCTCTCAAGCGCAGCTTCGCCCAGGTCGTCGGTACCTTCGCCGGCGCCGTGGTGGCGGTGCTGATCATGGCGCTGTTCGCCCAGCAACCGTTGCCGTTCTTCGTCGCCCTGGGACTCTGGCTGGCGCTCTGCACCGCCGGCGGCACCTTGCTGCGCTACACCGATTCGCACGCCTTCGTGCTCAGCGGCTTCACCGCGGTGATCGTCGCCGTGCTGTCGATTCCCGATCCGGAAAACACCTTCATGCTCGCCGTGGTGCGGGTCACCGAGACCCTGCTGGGCGTCGCCTGCGTGGCCCTGGTCAGCCTGCTCAGCGCGCGTCCGCAGGCGGTGGCGAAGGGCTACTTCGCCCAGGTCGATGGCCTGATCCGCAGTACCGCGCGGCACGCCGCGGCGGTGATCCGCGGCGACGAGGGCGACGAGTCGTTCAACCAGCGGCAGATGCAACTGGTCGCTAGCATCACCGCGCTGGACGGCCTGCGCCGGCACCTCTATTTCGACGCGCCGAACCTGCGCCGCGCCGATGGCCTGGTGCAGTTGCTGGGCAACCTGCTGGTGCTGATGGCCTCGCGGCTGTTGCTGCTGCGCCAGCATCGCCTGCTGGTGCGGGCGCACTGGGTCGGGCCGTTGCCGGCGGATATCCAGGCGCTGCTGGATCGCGCGTTGCGGGTGCTGGACGCGCTGGCCGAGCAGGGGCGGGCGGTACCCTCCGAGGTGCTGGAGGAGTTCCAGGCGGTGCGCCAGGCCTTCGATGCCGCGGCGACGCGCGCGGAGTCCTACGACGAGGCGCTGAGCCCGGCGCTGCGCCCACAGGTGGCGATCCTGCGCTGGGAATACGCGCGGCTGTTCCAGCGCCTGGGCGAAGTGCTCGAACTCAACGATGCGATCCAGTCCGGCCGCCAGGCCAGCAGTTTCTACCGCCGTGGCCAGGCGCAGGCGCTGCACCTGGACTGGGCGCTGGCCTCGATGAATGCCGTGCGCGCTTTCGTCGCCTTGTCCTGCGCAGCCTGGCTGTGGATCACCAGCGCCTGGAACGGCGCCCTCAGCAGCCTGCTGCTGGTCGGGGTGATGTGCTCGCTGATGGCGACCTTCCCGCGTCCGCTGCTGGCGGCGCAGAACTTCCTGCGCGGGCTACTGCTGGCGATCCTGATCTCGGCGGCGCTGCTGTTCGTGCTGTTGCCGGCATCCGCCGACTTCGAGTGGCTGGCGCTGTGGATGGCGTTGTTGCTGTACGTGGTCGCGGTCGGCCTGAGCAGCCCGCTGAGCGCCGGGATCGCCATGGGCATCGGCCTGGAGACCCTGCTGATGGTGGCGCCGCAGAATATCGCGGTCTACTACAGCAACGCTTCGCAGTGGTTCGAGTTCGTCGGCGGCTTCCTCGCCGCGGCGGTCCTCGCCGTGCTGGTGTTCGCCCTGGTCTATCCGTTCCGCGCCGACCCGCGCCTGCGCCGGCTGCTCTACCTGTCGCGCCAGGACGTCGCGGAAATGTCGCGCTGCGAGGCCAGCGAGGCGCAGCGCTTCGCCTTCGAGACGCGGATGATCGATCGCCTGGCGGTGATGGTCGGCCTGCTGCCGGCGAGCCAGGAGTCGGCTGCGGCGGAACGTTTCCAGTGCGCCCTGGGCTGCGTGGTGATGGGCGTGGCGTTGAACCGCCTGCGCGAGCCGCTGCATGACGCCGGGGTGGTGCCGCTGGAGTTGCAGCCGCTGCTGGGCGAGGCGCTGCGCGAGGTCGCCGCCTACATAGCCGGCGGCGCGGACGCCCCGCGGCAGGATCTCGCCCTGGCCGCCCTGCGGCGTTTCGGCCGGGGCCTGGAGGCCTTGCTGGCGCAGCCGTCGAAGGACCTCGGGGCGACGCGGCAGCGCTTCATCATGAATGTCGCGGTACTGATCCTGCAGCAGTCGCTGCAACGCTATCGGACGTTGCTGGAGGAGGACCGCGGCGCACCGGCGGTCGTCGAAGAACCAGAAGAGGAGGGCGGACATGCCCGCTGATGTCGAGATCGGGGGCGCCTACCTGCCGCCGATCGCCCAGGCGCTGCTGCTGGCCTGGCTGATCCTGCTGCTGCTCAACCCGCTGTTGCGGCGCTTCGGCGTGTTGCAGCGGGTCTGGCACGAAGCGCTGTTCCAGGGCGCGTTGTACTGCGCGATCTGCGCCGGTCTGATCCTGTGGATGGGGGAGATGTCCCGATGAACCTGTTGCAAGGCAAATGGCCGCGCCTGGCCACCCTGCTGGCGGTGCTGGTGGCGGCGGCGCTGGTGTTCCTCGCCTGGGAACGCTACACCCGCACGCCGTGGACCCGTGACGCGCGGGTCCGCGCCGATGTGGTGACGCTGTCGGCGGACGTTCCCGGGCTGATCACCCGGTTGCCGCTGAGCGACAACCAGCCCGTGGAGAAGGGCGAGCTGCTGCTCAGCATCGACCCGGCGCGCTATGAACTGGCGGTGCTGCGCGCCGAGCGCGCGGTGAACGTGGCGCGGGCGGCGCTGGGCGAGTCGCGCGCGGCGATCGAGGCCAGCCAGGCCCAGTTGCGCCAGCGCCGCAGCGAGGCGCAGCGGCGCTCGGCATTGCAGAAGCGCTCGATGCTATCGGTGGAAGAGAACGAAAAGGCCCAGACCGACGTCAGCCTGGCCCAGGCCGAGTTGCTGAGGAACCAGGCCAGCCTCGGCCTGGCCCAGGCCAACGTGGAGCTTGCCGAAGCCGCCTTGCAGCAGGCCCGTCTCGACCTCGAACGTACCCAGGTACGCGCCCCGGTCAGCGGCTACGTGACCAATCTGCAGACCCGCGAAGGCGACTACGCCCACGCCGGGGTGCCATTGCTGGCGCTGGTGGACCGCGATTCGTTCTATGTCAGCGGATACTTCGAGGAGACCAAGTTGCCGGGCATCCGCGTCGGCAGCCGGGCGCGGGTGGAACTGATGAGCGGCGAGCGCTTCGACGGGCGCGTGCAGAGCATCGCCCATGCCATCACCGACCGGGAGAATGCCGAGGGCTCGCGCCTGCTGGCGAACATCAACCCGAGCTATACCTGGGTCAAGCTGGCCCAGCGAATTCCGGTGCGCATCGCCATCGATCCCGCCTATCGCCAGCGCAACACCTTGCGCGCCGGCGTGACCGCGACCATCCGGGTGCTGCCCGCGGAGGACACCGCGAAAGTCGATTCCGCGGCGCCCGGGACTGCCGTGCGGCCTTGAGTCAGGCCGAACCGGTCAGTCTGTGCCGGTCATGGCTCAGGGTTGTTCGCGGACGATTTCCGCCAGTTGCAGGATCAATCGCTCGTCAGCCTGGTTGCCGCTCTGCTGGCGGAATTGCCTGGCCTCCTCGCGGGCGCGCTGGAAGGCCGCATCGACGCTGGCCTGGCCATGGCTGTCGCGAATCCACAGGTAGAGGCCCATGACCAGGCTCTGCAGGGTGGCCAGGTCGCTGCTCTGGGCATTCAGCGCATCGATGAGTTGCTGTTTGGAAAACGCTTGCATGGTCGATCTCCGATCAATGGCGCCGCAAGGGCGCGGTTCGCCCCGGCGGTCGCCGGGGTGCGCGGAGCATGTGGAAAGTGCGGAGAGGCTGGCCAGCTTAGGCCAAGTCATTCAAATGATTAGGGAATTTTCTGACTTTCAGTGACCTTTCGACTGTTTTCGACGGCGGGCGATCGCTACGTTTTCATCGAACCGTCACCAAACCGTCATGAAGACACGCCTAGCATTCGCGGTATTTCGGCATGACGTGGAGAGCAGCGCATGGACTCCTATGGCGATACCTCGGGCCGCATCGGTCGCGACTGGCTCGATCGACACGACGAAGAGCTGGAGCAGGAACTGCTCGACGACGAGCTGAACCTGGACGAGCTGTTCGGTCCCGAGCAGGAGGATGCGCCCGGCGAATTGAGTCGGCGCCGCTATTTCCGCGAACTGTTCCGCCTGCAACGGGAACTGGTGAAACTGCAGAACTGGGTGGTGCACACCGGGCACAAGGTGGTGATTCTCTTCGAGGGGCGCGACGCGGCGGGCAAGGGCGGCGTGATCAAGCGCATCACCCAGCGCCTCAACCCGCGGGTCTGCCGGGTCGCCGCGCTGCCCGCGCCGAACGACCGCGAGCAGACCCAGTGGTATTTCCAGCGCTACGTCTCGCACCTGCCGGCCGGTGGCGAGATCGTCCTGTTCGACCGCAGCTGGTACAACCGTGCCGGGGTCGAGCGGGTCATGGGTTTCTGCAACGACGAACAATACGAGGAATTCTTCCGCAGCGTGCCGGAGTTCGAAAAGATGCTGGCGCGCTCGGGCATCCAGTTGCTCAAGTACTGGTTCTCCATCTCCGACGCCGAGCAGCACCTGCGCTTCCTCAGCCGTATCCACGATCCGCTCAAGCAGTGGAAGCTCAGCCCGATGGACCTGGAGTCGCGGCGGCGCTGGGAGGCCTACACCAAGGCCAAGGAAACCATGCTCGAACGCACCCACATCCCCGAGGCGCCCTGGTGGGTGGTACAGGCCGACGACAAGAAGCGCGCGCGGCTGAATTGCATCCACCACCTGTTGCAGCAGATGCCCTACCGGGAAGTTCCGCAGCCGCCGGTACACCTGCCGGAGCGCCTGCGCCACGCCGATTACGTCAGGCATCCGACGCCCGGTGAGATCATCGTGCCGGAAGTCTATTGATGGCCGTTCGGCCGGACGCCGGGCTGGACGGGTAAATTCGCGGCGGGATGCGACGTTACTCAGGCAAGCCCCACGAGTAGCCGGCCATGCTTCCGTCCCCAGCCTCCAGCCTGTCGTTTCCGTCGCCCCTCGAGCGCCGCGAGGCCGATCCATATGCCCGCTGCGACAGGCAGCGGCCTGCGTGCAACGAGTCGCACGAACCGGCGCAGGAGCGTCCTGAACCTGTCGCAACCTGCGCATTCATCGAGGAGGAGCGCCGGTGTGGCGATCCCACGGGCTTGCTTTACGCCCTTGGGCCGCGGGAGCGGGGAGAGCCGGAGCGGGTGGCGGAGTGGTTGGCGGCGCTGGTCCACCATTTCTACCTGGACGGTCCCGTTGAGCCGCCGAGGACAACGCTGGGAAAGGAGCGCTGCGAAACCGCGCCGGGCCTTTGCCGCTGCTGCGGCCAACCCTTCGATTTTCGCCACAAGCGCGCGGCGCTGTTGCTGCTGGGAACCCATTTCGCCGCCAGGGCCGAGGCGCAGGCGGCGTCGGTGCGCCGCTACCGGCGCTGAGGAATGCTCGCCGCCGTCAGCGACGGGCGCTGAGATGGGTGACGTTGTCGCCCTGGCGCTCGGCGGTGACCTTGCGGCAGTGCACCAGGGCGTCGCGGATCATGAAGTTGACCAGGGTCGGCGAGACGCCCAGTTCCTTGGCGATGTCCTTCTGCGGCACGCCGTGCAGGCGGTACATCTCGAAGGCGTAGCGGGTGCGCTTGGGCAGCTCGGTGAGGGCATCCGCGATGTGTTCGAGGGTCGCGTAGTTGATGTGCGAGGTTTCCGGCGAGGCGCCCTGGATCACCACGTTCAGGCCTTCTTCCTCCGGCCCCGAGTATTTCTGTTCGAGCGCCTGCTTGCGGTAGTGGTCGATGGCCAGGTTGCGGACGATCTGGAACAGGTAGCTGAGCTGTGCCTTGAACGACGAAGTGATCTGCGGCGCCGACTGGAGCCTGAAGAACGCATCCTGGACCACATCTTCGGCTCGCGAGCGGCAACCGGTAATGCGGGCGGCGATCTTCACCAGGATCGTACGGTTATCGACGAATGCCTGGAGGAGCGGGGTATCGCATCTGCGGGTAGACAGTTGTTCCGACATGGAAATCACCTTGCTGCGGAGGGGGCTGCAGAGCACTGGCGGTGGGGTAAGACCCACACATGGCGCAACAAATTATGTTGAATGATAATGATTGTCAATTACTAAGAAATAACCAATCTCACCTTTATTTGTGAATGGTCCGCATGCTGGCAAATAGCCGCTGCGAATGATGGAGGGGAGAAATTCTTCGGCGTTTCAGAAGGATGGCCGCGCCAATGTTGCAGTCATGCGTCGCAGACGAAATTTTTTTAATAATCTTTAGGAATCAGCTAGTTAGAAATCGGTATTGACCGCCTCGCCGCTCCTGCCGGCGTTCCGCGCAAGAACTGCGCGAAGGCGCTGCGACAACCGTTCCCGGCTGCTCCATGGCGTACATCGCTATCGCCGATGCGGCGATAGCGCCGGGCACAACCCATCAGAATGGATAGGGGTTGGCGTCCTTTCGCGCAATGCTCCGCGGTTGCCCGGAGATTGCGGTTACATGCGCTAATTATTTGCCGTTGTTATCCGTTCCCCTCTGTGACAGCGCGGGCAGGTGCCCGGCGCCCCGGCGTGCGCAGCAGGAGACGGAAATGCCGATCGATCATGGGAAAGCGCTCTGCCCCGGACGAGGGCCACGACAGCGGCGCAAGGAGGTCGGCAGGTGAGCCCGGCCGTTTCCCTGCAATTGTTCTGCCTGCCTTATTCGGGGGCCAGCGCCACGCTGTTCCGCCGCTGGCAGCCCAGCCTGCCGGGCTGGATCCGCTTGTTGCCCCTGGAATTGCCGGGGCGCGGCCTCCGCTTCGGCGAGGCCCTGCATACCGATGCCGCCAGCCTGGTCGCGCAATTGGCCAGCGAGCTGCACGGCACCCTCGACAGCGCTTCTCCCTACGCCTTCTTCGGCCACAGCCTGGGCGGGCTGCTGGCCTTCGAACTGGCCCATGCCATGCGTCGGCGCGGCCTCGAAGGGCCGCTGGCGCTATTCCTCTCCGGTGTATCCCCGCCCGCCGAAAACGATGTCAGCGGCTACCGGCGCGCCAAGGCCGACGCCGAACTGGTCGCCGCGTTGCGCGACTACCGGGGTACTCCGGAGGCCGTCCTCAACGATCCGTCGCTGATGCAGATGCTGTTGCCAGTGGTGCGAGCGGACTTTCTCGTCACCGGCAGCTACCGCTACCAGGCGCATGGGCCGCTGGACGCGGCGCTGCACCTGTTCGGTGGACGCGAGGACAGCCTGCGCAGCGCCGAGTTGCTCGGCTGGCTGCATGAGGCCGGGGGCGACTTCACCCTCGACCTGCTCGACGGGCAGCACTTTTTCATCCGCGAACAGCAGGGGCAGTTGCTGCGCCTGCTGCGTCGCTACGCCGGCCAGCATCTGCTGCGCTGGCACAAGGACAAGGTCCGGGGAAGCATGCGCGCCGCCAGTTGAGGGGCGGCCGCGACGACTGTTTCCGGAGACTCACTAGAACTCGATTGCAAGCCGAATTCAGGCAGGAAAACACATGATGGACGCCTTCGAACTTCCCACCACCCTGGTCCAGGCCCTGCGTCGCCGCGCCGTCCAGGAGCCCGAGCGCCTGGCGCTGCGCTTCCTCGCCGAGGACGATGGCGAAGGCGTGGTCCTCAGCTATCGCGATCTCGACCTGCGCGCGCGGAGCATCGCCGCGGCCCTGCAGGCCCATGCGCAGCTGGGCGATCGCGCGGTGCTGCTGTTTCCCAGCGGCCCCGACTACGTCGCGGCGTTCTTCGGTTGCCTGTATGCCGGGGTCATCGCGGTGCCGGCCTATCCGCCGGAGTCGGCGCGCCGCCATCACCAGGAACGCCTGTTGTCGATCATCGCCGACGCCGAGCCGCGCCTGGTCCTGACCACCGCTGACCTGCGCGAGCCATTGCTGCAGATGAACGCGCAACTGTCCGCCGCCAACGCCCCGCAACTGCTCTGCGTCGACCAGTTGGACCCGGCCGTTGCCGAGGCCTGGGACGAGCCGCAAGTGCGTCCCGAGCACATCGCCTTCCTCCAGTACACCTCCGGTTCAACCGCACTGCCCAAGGGCGTGCAGGTCAGCCATGGCAACCTGGTCGCCAACGAGGTGTTGATCCGCCGAGGCTTCGGCATCGGTGCCGACGACGTGATCGTCAGCTGGCTGCCGCTGTACCACGACATGGGCCTGATCGGCGGCCTGCTGCAACCGATCTTCAGCGGCGTACCCTGCGTGCTGATGTCGCCGCGCTACTTCCTCGAACGTCCGGTGCGCTGGCTGGAAGCCATCAGCCAGTACGGCGGCACCGTCAGCGGCGGTCCCGATTTCGCCTACCGGCTATGCAGCGAGCGGGTCGCCGAGTCGGCCCTGCAGCGTCTCGACCTGAGCGGCTGGCGGGTAGCCTTCTCCGGTTCCGAGCCGATCCGCCAGGACAGCCTGGAACGCTTCGCCGAGAAATTCGCCGCCAGCCGCTTCGACGCGTCCAGTTTCTTCGCCTGCTACGGCCTCGCCGAGGCGACCCTGTTCGTCACCGGCGGCCAGCGCGGCCAGGGCATTCCCGCTCTGGCGGTGGATGGCGAGGCGCTGGCGCGCAACCGCATCGCCGAAGGCGAAGGCAGCGTGCTGATGTGCTGCGGCCGCAGCCAGCCGGAACACGCCGTGCTGATCGTCGACGCGGCGAGCGGCGAGGTCCTCGGCGACGACAACGTCGGCGAGATCTGGGCCGCCGGGCCGAGCATCGCCCACGGCTACTGGCGCAACCCGGAAGCTTCGGCGAAGACCTTCGTCGAGCGTGACGGGCGCACCTGGCTGCGCACCGGCGATCTTGGTTTCCTCCGCGACGGCGAACTGTTCGTCACCGGGCGCCTGAAGGACATGCTCATCGTCCGCGGCCACAACCTCTATCCGCAAGACATCGAGCGCACCGTCGAGAGCGAGGTGCCGTCGGCGCGCAAGGGCAGGGTCGCGGCCTTCGCGGTCACGGTCGATGGCGAGGAAGGCATCGGCATTGCCGCCGAGATCGGTCGCGGCGTCCAGAAGTCGGTGCCGGCCCAGGAGCTGATCGACTCGATCCGCCAGGCGGTGGCCGAGGCCTACCAGGAAGCGCCGAAGGTGGTGGCGCTGCTCAATCCCGGCGCCTTGCCGAAAACATCCAGCGGCAAGCTGCAACGTTCCGCCTGCCGCCTGCGCCTGGAAGACGGCAGCCTGGACAGCTATGCGCTGTTTCCCGGCCTCCAGGCCGTGCAGGAGGCGCAGCCGCCGGCAGGCGACGACGAACTGCTGGCACGCATCGGCGAGATCTGGAAGGCCCGGCTGGGCGTGGCGCAGGTAGCGCCGCGCGATCACTTCTTCCTGCTTGGCGGCAATTCCATCGGCGCCGCCCAGGTTGTCGCCCAGGTGCGCGACAGTCTCGGCGTCGCCCTCGACCTGCGCCAACTGTTCGAGGCGCCGACCCTGCACGCCTTCAGCGCCACGGTGGCCCGCCAACTGGCCGCCGGCCTGCCGGCCGAGGCACCGATGGCGCACCTGCCGCGCGGTGTCGACCTGCCGCAGTCGGCGGCGCAGCAGCGTCTCTGGCTGACCTGGCAGATCGATCCGCAGAGCGCCGCCTACAACATCCCCGGCGGCCTGCGCCTGCGCGGAGAGCTGGACGAAGCGGCGCTGCGCGCCAGCTTCCAGCGCCTGGTCGAACGCCACGAAGCGCTGCGCACGCGTTTCCTCGAGCGAGACGGCGCGGCCTTGCAGCGTATCGACGAGCGGGGCGAGTTCGCCTGGCAGTTCGTCGACCTCGCCGCGCTGGCCGAGCACGAACGCGCCGCGGCTGCCGCGCAGCGCCGCGACGCCGAGGCGCAGCAGCCGTTCGACCTGGAAAAGGGGCCGCTGCTGCGGGTCAGCCTGGTGCGCCTGGACGAACAGGAGCACCAGCTCTGGGTCACCCTGCATCACATCGTCGCCGATGGTTGGTCGCTGAACCTGCTGCTCGACGAATTCTCGCGGCTCTACGCCGAAGCCTGCGGCGGCCAGCCGGCCGACCTGGCGCCGCTGGAACTGCACTACGCCGAGTTCGCCGCCTGGCAACGGCAGTGGCTGGACGCGGGCGAGGGCGCCCGCCAACTGGCCTACTGGCGGGAGTGCCTGGGCGACGCGGCGCCGGTGCTGGAACTGGCCACCGACCATCCGCGCACGGCGCGCCAGGCGTCACCCTCCGCGCGCTACAGCCTGCGGGTCGACGAAGCCCTGGCGCGGGCTATCCGCGAGGCCGCGCTGGACCATGAGGCGAGTGTCTTCATGTGGCTGCTGGCGGCGTTCCAGGCGCTGCTGCATCGCCACAGCGGGCAGGGCGAGATCCGCATCGGCGTGCCCAGCGCCAACCGCCAGCGCCTGGAGACCCAGGGGCTGGTCGGCTTCTTCATCAACACCCTGGTCCTGCGCGGCACGCCCCGGGCGCGCCAGCCGTTCGCCGCGTTGCTCGGCGAGGCTCGCGAGGCGACCCTCGGCGCCCAGGCCAACCAGGACCTGCCGTTCGACCAGGTGCTCGCAGCCTGCGGCCAGGGCGGCCAGTTGTTCCAGGTGTTGTTCAACCACCAGCAGCGCGACCTGTCGGCGTTGCGCCGGCTGCCTGGCCTGCTCGCCGACGAGCTGCCCTGGCACAGCCGCGAAGCCAAGTTCGACCTGCAACTGCAGAGCGAGGAGGACGCTCGCGGTCGCCTGACCCTGAATTTCGACTACGCCGCGGACCTCTTCGACGAGGCCAGTATCCGGCGTTTCGCCGCGCAATACCTGGAGTTGCTGCGCCAGGTCGCGGAAGACCCGCAGCGCTGCCTCGGCGATATCGCCCTGGTCGACGCCGAGCAGGCGGCGCGCCTCGCCGAATGGGGCAGCGCGCCCTGCGAGCCGGCGCGCGCCTGGCTGCCGGAGCTGCTGGAGCGGCAACTGGCGCAGTCCGCCGAACGCATCGCCCTGGAGTGGGACGGCGGCAGCCTCGGCTACGCCGAACTGCACGCCCGGGCCAACCGCCTGGCCCACTACCTGCGCGACAAGGGCGTCGGCCCGGACGTGCGGGTAGCGATCTGCGCCGAGCGTTCGCCGCAACTGCTGGTCGGTCTGCTGGCGATCGTCAAGGCGGGCGGCGCCTACGTGCCGCTGGACCCGGACTACCCCAGCGAACGCCTGGCCTACATGCTCGCCGACAGCGGCGTCGAGCTGCTGCTGACCCAGGCCCATCTGTTCGAGCGCCTGCCTGGCGCGGAGGGCGTCACGCCGATCTGCCTGGACAGCCTCAAGCTCGACAACTGGCCGAGCCAGGCACCGGGCCTGCACCTGCACGGCGACAATCTCGCCTACGTCATCTACACCTCCGGCTCCACCGGCCAGCCGAAGGGCGTGGGCAACACCCACGCGGCGCTGGCCGAGCGCCTGCAATGGATGCAGGCCACCTACGCCCTCGACGGCGACGACGTGCTGATGCAGAAGGCGCCGGTGAGCTTCGACGTGTCGGTGTGGGAGTGCTTCTGGCCGCTGGTCACCGGTTGCCGGCTGGTCCTCGCCGCC
>NZ_SCND01000113.1:0-15521 GCF_005503585.1 Pseudomonas sp. 2VD | reverse complement strand
ACCTGGTGATGATCGAGGTGCAGAGCGGCGAATACCTGGGAGAGGACGACATCGTCCGCTTCGAGGACCAGTACGGCAGGGTGGTCTGATGCTTCTTGGCTTGTCTCGTTCCTTGTGGGGCTATCGTGGCTTCGTTCTCGGCAGCGTCAAGCGCGAGTTCCAGTCGCGCTACCGCGGGTCGCTGTTCGGCGCGCTGTGGACGGTGCTCAATCCGCTGTCGATGATCGTCGTCTACACGGTGATCTTCTCCCAGGTGATGCGCGCGCGCCTGCCGGGCGTCGACGACGGCCTGGCCTACAGCGTCTATCTCTGCGCCGGGCTGCTGACCTGGGGCCTGTTCGCGGAAATCACCTCGCGCAGCCAGAGCATGTTCATCGAGAACGCCAACCTGCTGAAGAAGATCAGCTTCCCGCGCATCTGCCTGCCGGTCATCGTACTGCTCAACGCCGGGGTCAATTTCGCCATCATCCTCGCCTTGTTCCTCGGCTTTCTCGCACTCAGCGGGCGCCTGCCGGGCGCGGCATTGCTCGCGCTGGTGCCGCTGCTGGCGATCCAGGTGCTGTTCGCGGCGGGACTGGGGATGATCCTCGGGGTGCTCAACGTGTTCTTCCGCGACGTCGGCCAGTTGTTCGGCATCTGCCTGCAGTTCTGGTTCTGGCTGACGCCGATCGTCTATCCGATCGGCATCCTGCCCGAGGGTATCCGCTCGCTGATCGAACTCAACCCGATGACCGCGCTGATGCGCAGCTACCAGCAGCTGTTCCTCCACGGGCAATGGCCGGACTGGCCTTCATTGCTGCCGATCACCCTGCTGGCGCTGCTGCTGTGCGCGCTCGGCCTGCGTCTGTTCCGCCAGCGGGTCGGCGAAATGGTGGATGAACTCTGATGGGACAGATACACGTATCCGGCCTCGGCAAGGCCTACAAGCAGTATCCCAATCGCTGGAGCCGGTTGTTCGAATGGCTGGTGCCTTTCAGCCCTTCGCGCCACCACCTGCACTGGATCCTGCGCGAGGTCGAGTTCACCATCGAGCCGGGCGAGGCGGTCGGCATCGTCGGGGTCAACGGCGCCGGCAAGAGCACCCTGCTGAAGATGATCGCCGGCACCACCCAGCCGACCTGCGGCGAGATCCGCGTGGCCGGCCGGGTCGCCGCGCTGCTCGAGCTGGGCATGGGCTTCCACCCGGACTTCACCGGCCGGCAGAACGTCTTCATGGCCGGGCAACTGCTGGGCATGCAGGTCGAGGAAATCCAGGCGCTGATGCCGGATATCGAGGCCTTCGCCGAAATCGGCGAGGCCATCGAGCAACCGGTGCGCACCTACTCCAGCGGCATGCAGATGCGCCTGGCGTTCAGCGTGGCGACTGCCCGGCGGCCGGACATCCTGATCGTCGACGAGGCCCTGTCGGTCGGCGATGCCTATTTCCAGCACAAGAGCTTCGAGCGCATCCGCAGTTTCCGCAAGGCCGGCACCACCCTGCTGATCGTCTCCCACGACCGCTCGGCGATCCAGTCCATCTGCGACTCCGCGATCCTCCTGGAGCAGGGACGGATGGCCATGCGCGGGCGGCCGGAAGAGGTGATGGACTACTACAACGCCCTGCTCGCCGAGCGCGAGGGGCAGACCGTGCGCCAGGAAATGCTCGCCGACGGCCAGGTGCGGACGATTTCCGGCACCGGCGAGGCAGCGATCCTCGACGTACGGATGGTCGACCAGCGGCAGCGCGCGTTGGAGGTGGTCGAGGTAGGCCAGGCGGTGACGCTGGAAGTCGAGGTCGAAGTTCGCCAGGACATCGAGCGGCTGATCCTCGGCTTCATGATCAAGGACCGCCTCGGCCAGCCGATGTACGGGATCAATACCCACCGCCTGGACAAGGCCCTCACCGACCTGAAGGCCGGCGAGCGCATCACCTACCGCTTCGCCTTCGACATGCGCCTGGGCAAGGGGCACTACTCGGTGGCGCTGAGCCTGTCGCGGCTGGACTCGCACCTGGACCGCAACTTCGAATGGCGCGACTACGGCCTGGTCTTCCATGTCATCAACAATCGCCAGGAAGACTTCGTCGGTTGCTCCTGGCTGGGCGCCGAAACCCATATCAGCCGCTCCGGCGAGGCGGCTCTGGACCCCACTTCCGCGGAGAGCACTCCATGACGCGTCTGTTGGTCGAATGCACCTATGTGTTCGAGCATCCCAAGGTCAATTCCGGTATTCAGCGGGTGGTGCGCAACGTCATCCGCGAGTTGCCGGAAGCCGACGAGACGGTGGAGTGCATCCCGGTGGCAATGCTCGACGGCACCCTGTATCAGGTCCACAGCCTGGCGCCGCTGGACCCACGGCCGCATTCGCCGCTGGTACGCCTGCGCATCCTGGTGGAGCGAGCCGCCAACTACTTCTGGCTGGGCCAGCGCACCCTGGAAAAGCGCCGCCCGTTCCGTTCCTCGCCGTGGGCCCGGCGCCTTCTCTATGTAGCCTGCCGCCTGTTCGCCTTCGCCTTCCTCAGCATTCCGCTGCGCCTGCTCGACCGCATCCTCGGCAAGCAGCAGCCTGCACCCGTGCGCGCGACCCCGCTCGAACATCGGGCCGGCGACCAACTGGTCTTGCTGGACTCCTCCTGGCACGCCGATTTCTTCCCGCTGGCGGAACGCCTCAAGAGCGAGGGCGTGGGCATCGTCTCGGTGATCTACGACCTGATTCCCCTGACCCATCCGCAATTCTGCGATGCCGGCCTGGTCAAGGTGTTCAACCACTGGTTCGACTGGATCGCGGCCACCGCCGACGGCTACGTCGCGATTTCCGAGACCATTCGCGACGAAGTGCGCGCGGAGATGCTGCGGCGCATCGGCCCGGAGAAGGTCGCGCAACGCTGGTTCGATTATTTCCACCTGGGTTCGGAGCTGGACCTGGTGGAGGACGGCGCCTCCGTCGAGCCCGACCTGCTGCGCATGTTCAAGGCCAAGGCGCCGGTATTCCTGATGGTCAGCACCATCGAGCCGCGGAAGAACCACGGTTACCTGCTGGATGCCTTCGAGCGCGCCTGGGCCCAGGGTTCGCAGGTGCGGTTGTGCATCGCCGGACGCATCGGCTGGAAGTGCGAGGCGCTGGTGGAACGGGTGCGGCAGCATCCGGAGCTGAACAAGCGCCTGTTCATGTTCAACGACCTCTCCGACAAGAGCCTGGAGTACGCATACTCCCATGCCGCATCGCTGGTCTTCCCGTCCTATGTGGAAGGTTTCGGCCTGCCGCTGGTGGAGGCCATGCAGCGCGGCCTGCCGGCGATGGGCAGCGACATCCCGGTGTTCCGCGAGATCGGCGGCGAATTCATGGCCTACTTCGACCTTGCCGATCCGCAGACCCTGGCGAACCTGGTCACCCGCTTCGAAGCCACGGGCGAGTTCCCGGCCGAGCGACCGGTCGGCGAATGGCGCTGGATCGGCTGGCACGAAGCGAGTCGGCAACTGATCGCGCGGATCCTGCTCGCCCTCGGCAAGGCCCCGACGCATGGCGAGGCAGTACATGCGGATTGCGGTTAACGCGCGGATTCTCCAGGCGCCGCGGACCGGCATCGGACATTACCTGGTCGAGTTGCTGGGCGCGTTGCAGGCGCACGCGGACTTCGAGTTTTCCCTGTTCCATGGCTGGGGCTGGAGCGGCGACCTGCCGGCGGCGGCGCTGCCCGGCTATTCGCGTCTGTCGCCCTGGCTGCGCAACCTGCCCGGAGCCTACCGGGCACGACGCTGGCTGGAGCAGCGGCGTTTCGATAGCGGTCGGCCGCCGGTCGATCTCTACCATGAGCCCAGTCTCTGGCCGCTGGACTTCGACGGGCCGATGTTGATGACCCTGCACGACCTGACCCACCTGCATTATCCTGCGACGCAACCCGCCGCCCGCTTGCGCGAAATAGAACGCCGGCTGGCGCGCGGGATGGAAAAGGCGCGGTTGATCCTGACCGACTCGCAGGCGATCGCCGACGAGGCGCAGGCGTATTTCGGCCTGCCGCGCGAGCGCTTCGTGGTGGCGCCCCTCGGCCATGCCGCGCGGTTCCGTCCGCGGGACCGGGAGTCCCTGCGCGAGCCCTTGCGCGCGCATGGCCTGGTGCCGCGCGGGTATTTCCTCTGCGTAGGAACCCTCGAACCGCGCAAGAACCTGTCGCTGGCCCTGCGCGCCCATGGGCAACTGCCGGCGGCGGTCCGCCAGCGTTTTCCGCTGATGATCGTCGGCATGCCGGGATGGGAAAGTCGCTCGCTTGACGACGAACTGCGCCAGGCGCTGGCTTCGGGGACGGTGCGGCTGCTCGGCTACCTGCCGGACGAGCGGGTCGCCGAGTTGATGTCGGGCGCTCGGGCGCTGGTCTTCCCCTCGATCTACGAAGGCTTCGGCCTGCCTGTGCTGGAAGCCATGGCCAGCGGCACGCCGGTATTGCTCACGCGACTCTCCGCAATGCCGGAGGTGGCCGGCGAGGCGGGCAGCTATATTGACCCGGATGATGCCAATGGGCTATCTGACATGCTGGTCCGCATGACCGAGGATACCGTCTACTGGGAGTGCTGCCGGGAAGCCGGCCTGCGACGGGCGGAGCAGTTTTCCTGGAAGCGTTGCGCGAATCTCACCGCTGCAGCCTATCGTCGTGCCGTGGAGGGCTGAATGCGGGTACTGCACTTCTACAAGACCTACCTGAGCGAAACGGTAGGCGGGATCGAACAGGTGATCTTCCAGCTTTGCGAGAGCAGCGGGCCGTGGGGGATCGACAACCACGTCCTGACCCTGAGCAGCGACCCGCATCCGCCTGTCGTGCCCTTCGGCGGACATGTGGTGCATCGCGCCAGGCTCGACCTGCAGCTCGCCTCCACCGGTTTTTCCCTGAGCGTGTTCAAGCAGTTCCGCGAGCTGGCGGCGGAGGCGGACGTGGTCAACTACCACTTCCCCTGGCCGTTCATGGACCTGGTGCATTTCCTCACCGGTATGAACAAGCCGAGCGTGGTCACCTACCATTCGGACATCATCCGCCAGCGCGTCCTGTTGAAACTGTACCGGCCGCTGATGAGTCGTTTCCTCCACAGCGTGGATCGCATCGTCGCAGCCTCGCCCAACTACTTCAGTACCAGCGACGTGCTCCGCCAGTACCGGGAAAAGACCCGGGTGATCACCTACGGCCTGGACAAGGACGGCTACCCGAAGCCTGCGGCACAGCGTCTGGAGCACTGGCGAGAGAAACTCGGGCCGCGGTTCTTCCTGTTCGTCGGGGTGATGCGCTACTACAAGGGCCTGCATATCCTGCTGGATGCGTTGCAGGGCACCGATTACCCGGTGGTGATCGTCGGTGCCGGGCCGTTGCAGGCCGAGCTGTATGCCCAGGCCGCGGCGCTGGGGTTGCGCAACGTGCACTTCCTCGGGCGGGTGGACGACGAGGACAAGGTCGCCCTGCTGCAACTCAGCTACGCCATGGTCTTTCCGTCGCACCTGCGTTCCGAGGCGTTCGGCATTTCCCTGCTGGAGGGCGCGATGTACGGCAAGCCGATGATCTCCAGCGAGATCGGCACCGGCACCAGCTACATCAATATCCATGGCGAGACCGGCCTGGTCGTGCCGCCCAGCCAGCCGGCCGCGTTTCGCCAAGCGATGCGCTGGCTCTGGGAGCATCCGCAGCAGGCGGAGGAAATGGGCAGGAACGCGGAGGCCCGCTATCGGCAACTGTTCACCGCCGAAGAGATGGGGCGTCGCTGGAGCGAGCTGTACCGTGAACTGCTGGAGGAAAAGGCTTCTTCCAGATACGTGAAGGCCGCTCGGTAAGGAGCGGCCTACGGTACAGTTCAGGCTGGGCCGAACCGGGGCGTTACAGTATCGCTTAGCGCCAGAACGGCTTGTTCAGCTCGGCGTAGCGCTGGGCTTCGCTGATGCCGGCGTCGGCGAGCAGGCGGGAGTCCAGGCGGGCCAGCTGGCGACGGCTCTGGATGCGGCGCTGCCACAGTTTCATGGTGCCCAGCAGGCTGCTGCTGCGGCGGTTGGAGCGAGCGATGTCGAAAGTGTTGGAACCGAGGGTACGTTCCATGATGTGTCGATCCTTCCCACTTGTGGTGGGTAGTCAGGTTGCTAGTGATTAACTGAGCAATATGATCTGACTAACAGGTCAACAAGAATAGGAACAGTTGCGGAGAATTGCGTTGGATCACCGGGGTGTGTTTCCGAACTGTATGGGTTGTTTCGGTGCGTAACTGTACCGCTCTGCACCGTCATGGTGCGTTACCGAAAGAAACAACGAAGTGTTACAGCAGGAAAAGCGAAAGGGCCGGGTGGGCGTGTTGCGATGGCGGCAAGAGAAAAGGCCGCCGAAATATGTTTTTACGTGGTTTTTTCTGCCCTGTCCAGACGCCCGGAAGAATTAATCGTCCGGGCGCTGGAAATAGTTGCGGATGAAACGGTTCAGCCTCAGCCGGCCAGCATGTGTCCGCGTTCTTCCAGGTTCAGGTGCCAGGCCAGCGCCTCGCGCAACAGATGCGGCGTGTGGCCGCCTTTCGCGCAAGCCGCCTCGAAGTAGTCCAGCAGCGGTGCCTGGTAGGACGGGTGGACACAGTTCTCGATGATCACCCGGGCCCGTTCGCGAGGCGCCAGGCCGCGCAGGTCGGCGAGGCCCTGCTCGGTGACGAGGATGTCGACGTCGTGCTCGGTGTGGTCGACGTGGCTGACCATCGGCACCACGCTGGAAATGTTGCCGCCCTTGGCGATCGACTTGGTGACGAAGATCGCCAGGTGCGCGTTGCGGGCGAAGTCGCCGGAGCCGCCGATGCCGTTCATCATCTTGGTGCCGCCGACGTGGGTCGAGTTGACGTTGCCGTAGATGTCGAACTCCAGCGCCGTATTGATGCCGATGATGCCCAGGCGACGGACCACCTCGGGGTGGTTGGAGATTTCCTGCGGGCGCAGCACCAGCTTGTCCTTGTAACGCTCCAGGTTACCGAACACGTCGGCGTTGCGCCGCGGCGACAGGGTGATCGAGCTGCCCGAGGCGAAGCGCAGCTTGCCGGCGTCGATCAGGTCGAAGGTCGAGTCCTGCAGCACTTCGGAGTACATGGTCAGGTTCTCGAACGGCGACTCGATCAGGCCGCACATCACCGCGTTGGCGATGCTGCCGATACCGGCCTGCAGCGGGCCGAGGCTGTTGCTCATGCGTCCGGCGTCGACCTCGCGCTTGAAGAAATCGATCAGGTGGTTGGCGATGGCCTGGGTCTCGCCGTCCGGCGGCAGCACGGTGGATGGCGAGTCCGGCTGGTCGTTGATGACGATGGCGACGATCTTCTCCGGCGGGATCGGGATCGCCGTGCTGCCGATGCGGTCGTCGACGCGGGTCAGCGGGATCGGCGTGCGGGTCGGCCGGTAGGTTGGGATATAGATGTCGTGCAGGCCTTCCAGGTTGGTGCTGTGGGCCAGGTTGATCTCGACGATGACCTGCTTGGCGAAGATCGCGAAGCTCGCCGAGTTGCCCACCGAGGTGGTCGGCACGATGTGGCCCTGCTCGGTGATCGCGGCGGCTTCGATGACGGCGATGTCCGGCAGCTTCAGCTGGTGGTTGCGCAACTGCTCGACGGTTTCCGAGAGATGCTGGTCGATGAACATCACTTCGCCGGCGTTGATCGCCTTGCGCAGGGTGCTGTCGACCTGGAACGGCATGCGCCGGGCGAGCACGCCGGCCTCGGTGAGCTGCTTGTCGAGGTCGTTGCCGAGGCTGGCGCCGGTCATCAGGCTGATACGCAGCGGACGTTCCTTGGCGCGCATGGCCAGCGCCTGGGGTACGGCCTTGGCCTCGCCGGCGCGGGTGAAACCGCTCATGCCGACGGTCATGCCGTCCTGGATCAGGTCGGCGGCTTCGGCCGCACTCATCACCTTGTCGAGCAGGGAGGGCAGGCGCACGCGATCACGGTACATGGAACGAACCTCAGACGACGAATTATTAGAGGCCGCCAGTCTAGGGTTTCCGCGATTTTTCGCCTTTATACCAAGGTCGAAGCGCCATTCAGCGGGCTTATGGGCGGATTGCCAGGACCACCACGCCCGCTGTCACCAGGCCTACGCCGAGCCATTGGCGCAGGTCCAGGCGTTCGCCGAGGAGGGCCACGCCGAGCAGTGCCACCAGCACCACGCTGAACTTGTCCAGCGGCGCCACCAGCGACGCCGGGCCGAGCTTGAGGGCGCGGAAATAGCAGATCCAGGAGGCACCGGTGGCCAGCCCGGAGAGCACCAGGAACAGCCAGCTGCGCGGCGGGATGCTGCCCGGGGCCTGGAACTTGCCCAGGACCGCGAGGATGCCGCCGAGGGTGACGAGGATCACCAGGGTGCGGATGAAGGTGGCGAAGTCCGAATCGACCCGGTCAAGGCCGATCTTGGCGAAGATCGCGGTCAGCGCGGCGAACAGCGCCGAAAGCAGTGCCCAGAAGGCCCAGGATGCCAGCATGTCGTCCTCCTCCGGGCTTTCTCCACGGGCTGCGCCGCTACAGGGCTTCCAGCTTGGCGTAGCCGAGCATCAGCCACTTGCTGCCTTCGCTCTCGAAGTTCACCTGCACCCGGGCCTGGGCGCCGGCGCCTTCGAAGTTGAGGATAGTCCCTTCGCCGAACAGCGCGTGGCGCACCCGCTGGCCGAGGGAGAAGGGCGTCTCCGGCACCCCGGCGCCGCTGAACAGGCTGCCGCCGGCGTTGCGCGAAGTGCCGCCGTAGGGGCGGCTGACGGTATTGGACAGGCGCACTTCCTGGATCAGCGACGGTGGGATCTCGCGGATGAAGCGCGAAACCTTGTTGTAGGTCTCGCTGCCGTAGAGCCGGCGGGTCTCCGCGTAGGTCAGGACCAGTCGCTGCATGGCGCGGGTGACGCCGACGTAGGCCAGGCGGCGTTCCTCTTCCAGGCGGCCGGATTCCTCCAGGCTCATCTTGTGCGGGAACAGCCCTTCCTCCATGCCGACCAGGAACACCAGCGGGAACTCCAGGCCCTTGGCGCTGTGCAAGGTCATCAGTTGGATACTGTCCTCGTGGGCGTCGGCCTGGGTTTCCCCGGCCTCCAGGGAGGCGTGGCTGAGGAAGGCCTGCAGCGGGGTGAGGTCTTCCTCTTCCTCGCTGTTCTCGAAGGCGCGGGCGGCGCTGACCAGTTCCTCGAGGTTCTCCACCCGGGCCTGGCCTTTCTCGCCTTTTTCTTCCTTGTGGTAGCTGATCAGTCCGGACTGCTCGATCACCGTCTGGGTCATCAGGTGCAGCGGCATGTCCATGACCTTCGCCGAAAGATTCTCGATCAGCTCGACGAAGCCGGTCAGGGCGCTGGCGGCGCGGCCGGGCAGGACCTTGTTGGCGATCATCAGGCGAATCGCCTCCCACATCGACACATCGTTGCCGCGGGCGAATTCGCGGATGCTCTCCACGGTCTTCTCGCCGATGCCGCGTGCCGGCACGTTGACCACCCGTTCCAGCGCCGCGTCGTTGCCGCGGCCGTCGAGCAGGCGCAGGTAGGCCATGGCGTTCTTGATTTCGGCACGCTCGAAGAAGCGCTGGCCGCCGTAGATGCGGTAGGGAATCTTCTCCCGCAGCAGGGCTTCCTCCAGCACCCGCGACTGGGCGTTGGAGCGGTAGAGGATGGCGATCTCGCTGCGCGCCAGGCCGCCTCTGAGCGCGCTCTCGATCGACTCGACCACGTAGCGCGCCTCGTCGTGCTCGTTGAACGCGGCGTACAGGCTCAGCGACTCGCCGTCCTCGCCGTCGGTCCACAACTCCTTGCCCAGGCGTCCCTGGTTGTTGGCGATCAGGGCGTTGGCGGCCTTGAGGATCGACGCGGTGGAACGGTAGTTCTGCTCCAGGCGGATCACCTCGGCGTCGGCGAAGTCGTCGCTGAACTGTTGGATGTTCTCGATCCGTGCGCCACGCCAGCCGTAGATCGACTGGTCGTCGTCACCGACCACCATCAGGCTGTCGCCGCCCTTGGCAAGAATCCGCAGCCAGGCGTATTGCACGGCGTTGGTGTCCTGGAACTCGTCCACCAGGATATGGCGGAAGCGCCGCTGGTAGTGCTCGAGCACGCCGGGATGGTCGCGCCAGAGGTCCAGGGCGCGCAGCAGCAGCTCGGAGAAGTCGATCACCCCGGCGCGGGCGCAGGCCGCCTCGTAGGCTTCGTAGATCTTCAGCATGGTGGCGAGGAACAGGTCGCCGCCGGGCTGGATGTGTTGCGGCCGCAGGCCCTCGTCCTTCTGCCCGTTGATGAACCACTGGGCCTGGCGCGCCGGCCAGCGCTGCTCGTCGAGGCCGAGTTCGCGGATCACCCGCTTGACCAGGCGTTGCTGGTCGTCGCTGTCGAGGATCTGGAAGTTCTCGCTCAGCCCGGCCTCGCGCCAGTGCGCGCGCAGCAGGCGATGGGCGAGGCCGTGGAAGGTGCCGACCCACATGCCCGCCGGATTGATCCCGAGCAACTGCTCGATGCGGTGGCGCATCTCCGCCGCCGCCTTGTTGGTGAAGGTCACCGACAGGATGCTGTAGGGCGAGGCGTGCTCGACCTGGATCAGCCAGGCGATCCGGTGCACCAGCACGCGGGTCTTGCCCGAGCCGGCGCCGGCGAGGACCAGTTGGCGGCCCAGCGGCGCGGCCACGGCCTGGCGCTGCGGGTCGTTGAGGGAGTTCAGCAGGAGGGAGAGGTCGTCGTTCATCGCGGCATTCTACCGGGGCGGGGAAAAGCCGGGCAAACCGGGCCGCCATTCGGCGCAGGCCGGCGCAGCGTCGGGCCTGGCTGCGGAAAAATGCTCTATCCCGGCCTTGGGCAGCCTGCCCCTGCTCGGTTATGCTCCGGCCACTTCAAGGCAAACCACTACAAGAACAAGCGCCTATGACCGTCCATGTCGAGCCCTTGGCGCTGCCGGGCGGCAGCACCGATGTACTGCGGCTCTACGCCCGCGAAATCGCCATCGAGCGTACCCGGCTCCTTTATCTCGGCTCGCGCACGCCGACCCTGCTCATGCTGCTCGGCGGCGTGACCAGTGCCTGCCTGGTGTGGGGCAAGGTCAGCAGCTGGCTGCTCGGCGGCTGGCTGGTCTGGCTGGTGTTGCTCGCCGTCCTGCGCCTGCTGCAGGTCGCCGCCTTCCAGCAGGCCGACAGCCGTCGCCAGGCCAGCCGCCACTGGCGGCGGACCTTCCTGTGCGGCGCCGGCGCCTCGGGCCTGACCCTGGCGTTCGCGGTGATCATGCTGGTCCCGGCCGATGCCTTCCTCCAGCAGGTGCTGGTGTTCGGCCTGGTGGCGGCGGCGATCCTCTCCGCCAGCGTCGCCTATGCGGTGAGCCTGCCGGCCTTCCTCACCTTCGCCTTGCCGGGCCTGCTGCCGTCCATCGTTTTCCTGCTGTTACAGCCGCATAGCCTGTTGCAGGGCTGGGGCGTGCTCGGCCTGATCCTGCTGGTGGCGCTGCTGGTGGTCGCCGGGCAGATCCACCGGCTGGTGCAGGGCGCGCTGCTGCGACGCTTCCAGACCCAGGCGCTGAACCTGCACCTGGAACGCGTCAATGCGGAGGCCGAAGCGCTCAATCGCAAGCTCGCCCAGGAGGTCGGCCAGCGGCGCCTGGTCGAACGCGAGCTGCGCGCCGCCCGCGACGCTTTGCAGCGCCGGGTGGAGGCGCGCACCGAGGAGCTTGGCGCGACCAGCCAGGCGCTCAGCCAGAGCGAGGCGCGCCTGGCCATGGCCCTGGAGGCCAGCGAACTGGGGTTGTGGGACTGGGACCTGGAGAGCGGCCGGGTCCAGCATTCCTATCTCGAGGCGGTCTTCAGCGACGCCGGGGACGGTCCCGAGGACTATCGCAGGCTGATCGAAAGCATCCACCCCGGCGACCTGCCGCGCATCCGTCGCGCCCTCGCCGAACATCTCAAGGGGCGCAGCGAGCTGTACCGGGTGGAGTACCGCGTGCGCGACCGGGAGGGCGGCTGGCGCTGGCTGGAGGATCGTGGCCGGGCCATGGCTCGCGACCCGCGGGGACGGGTGACGCGGATGCTCGGCACGCGCAGCGACATCAGCGCGCGCAAGCGCCTGGAAGAGCAGCAGCAACTGGCCGCGACAGTGTTCGAGGCGGCCAGCGAGAGCATCGTGATCCTCGATCCGGCCTACAACCTGCTGGCGGTCAACCAGGCCTTCAGTCGCATCACCGGCTATCGCCGCGAGGACGTGGTCGGGCGCAACGCCAGCCTGCTGGTGAATACCCCCGAGGCCCAGCGCCACTACCGGCAGATCCGCGCCGAGCTGCGCCAGCACGGGCAGTGGCAGGGCGAACTGGTGGATACGCGGAAGAATGGCGATCCCTATCCCCAATGGCTGCAGCTCAACCTGCTGCGCGACGGCAATGGCGAGGCGACCCACATCGTCGGTTTCTTCACCGATCTCAGTGCCCGCCGCGACGTCGAGGAGCGCCTGCGTCACCTGCTGCACTACGACGAACTGACCGGCCTGGCCAACCGCCGGTTGTTCCGCGAGCGGCTGCACGAGGCGGCCCAGCGGGCGCGCCAGGAGGAGGGCGGGCTGGCCCTGCTGCTGATCGACCTGGACCGCTTCAAGCTGCTCAACGACAGCCTCGGCCACGAGGTCGCCGACCAGTTGCTCAGGGAGATGGCCCAGCGCCTGCGGCGCACCGCGCCGGAAGCCAACACCCTGGCGCGTCTGGCCGGCGACGAGTTCGCCATTCTCCTCGATGGCGGCACCGGCACCGCGGCCCTGTCGCGCCTGGCCGAACGCCTGCTGGTCCAGTTGCGCCAGCCGGTGAGCGTGCTCGGCCACGAGTTGATCCTCGGCGCCTCGCTGGGGATCAGCCTGTTTTCCGAGCAGGCACGGGAAATCTCCGTGCTGATGAGCCAGGCGAACCTGGCGATGCAACATGCCAAGCAACTCGGCGGCAATACCTTCCAGTTCTTCCGCGACAACCTGCAGGACAGCACCCTCGAACGCCTGCGCCTGGAAACCCGGTTGCGCAAGGCGGTCGAGGAGGGCCAGCTGGACGTGCATTACCAGCCCAAGCTGTGCCTGGCCAGCGCCCGCCCGGACTCGGTCGAGGCGCTGGTGCGCTGGCACCATCCGGAGGAGGGCATGATCCCGCCGTCGACCTTCATCGGCCTCGCCGAGGAGTGCGGGTTGATCGGCGAGATCGGTGAATTCGTCCTGCGCCGGGCCTGCCTGCAGGCCGCCGAGTGGAGCCAGCGGGGCCTGAACCTGCGGGTCTCGGTGAACCTCTCGGTCCACCAGTTGCGCCAGGGCGACCTGCTCGACGTAGTGCGCTCGGCGCTTGCCGACAGCGGCCTGCCGGCGGCGCAACTGGAGCTGGAGTTGACCGAAAGCCAGTGGCTGGACGCCCTCGATAGTGTCCTGGCGACCTTCCGCCAGTTGCGCGAGATGGGGGTGAAGCTATCGGTCGACGACTTCGGCACCGGCTATTCCTCGCTCAGCTACCTGAAGCGCCTGCCGCTGGACTACCTGAAGATCGACCAGTCGTTCGTCCGCGACCTGACCCAGAACAGCGAGGATGCGGCGATCATCCGGGCGATCATCGCCATGGCCCACAGCCTCGACCTGAAGGTAGTCGCCGAAGGCGTGGAAACCATCGAGCAGCGGGACTTCCTGGTGGCCCAGCGTTGCGACGAGCTGCAGGGCTACCTGATCGGCCGGCCGTTGCCGGCCCATGCCCTGGAGGAAGGTTTGCGCCAGGCTCGTTGAACGCGATCCGGCGGAGTATGCTGTAGCACTTTCGACTCCCACGAATTAAGGACGATTCATGCGCTCGAAGCCGCTTCTTCCCGCCCTCCTGCTGGTGGGCGCCGGTCTCTCCCCGCTGGCCCAGGCCAGCAGCGACGACTCCTGCTATCCCGATTGGTCGCTGGTCGGCGGCGGTGTCTGCGATACCCTGCCGTTCCTCGCCCCGGGCAACGACACCCGCGCCAACCTGCGCCTGCTGCTGGCCGACGCCGGCCACTGGCGGCTGGTGGAGGCGCCGCCGTCGGAGGAAGAGAAGCTCGAAGGCTACGGCCTGGTGCCGTTCGGCCTGTTCCGCCTGCTGCCCGGCGACGGCAGCCAGCCGCCCGCGCCGCCGGCGGCGAGCGAGGCCGAGACACCGCCGCCTGCGCCAGCGCCCTCGCCGCTCGCGGAACTGGCCCGGCAGATGGGCGCCGAAGCGCTACCGGAAAAGATCGCCGGCGCCGAATTCTTCGAGGGCGAGGGCAGCCGCTGCCGCAGCAACGACCAGGACAGCGCGCTGGCGTTTCTTAGCCAGGTGCGTGACGCCGGGCTGGGCGAGGCGGAGACCAAGGCCCTGGCCAACAGCCGCCTGGACCTGCTCGGTGCCTGCGGCTGGGAACAAGAGGAACTGGGCGGTGTGCTCGCGCAAGGCGTCGAGTCGGCCGCAGGCAAGGCCTTCGCCACGTACCTGGAGGCTGCGGCCAACTTCTACAGTGGTCGCTTCGACGAAGCCGAACAGGGCTTCAAGGCGTTGCAGGACGTGTCGCAGCCCTGGCTGAAGGAAACCGCCCTGTACCTGCAGGCGCGCACCCTGCTCAACGCCGCCCAGCAGAACGCCTTCGACGACATGGGCTTCCCCGAGCTGCAGAATGTCGACAAGGCTCGCCTGGAACAGACCCGCAGCGCCCTCGAGGCCTACCTGCAGGCGTATCCGAAGGGGCTCTACGCCGCCTCGGCCAAGGGCTTGCAACGGCGCGTGCATTGGCTGGCCGGCGACCAGAAGCTGCTGGCCCAGGACTATGCCGCGCAATTCGCCGAAGCCGAGCAAGGGCAGCGCAACATGGCCCTGGAAGACCTGGTCCAGGAGGTCGACAACAAGCTCCTGACCGGTATCCAGCTCGGCGACATCCAGACTCCGCTGCTGCTGGCGGTGGCCGACCTGGTGCAGATGCGCGCCCACGATCCGTCGACCCCGCGCAGCTTCACCTGGGAAACGCTGCAGGCCCAACAGGCCAGCTTCGCCGCGCATCCCGAACTGTTCGCCTACCTGCAGGCGGCCTATCGCTTCTATGTCGACCAGGATCCGGCGAAGACCCTCGAAGCGCTGCCGCAAAAGGTCGGCAGCCTCGACTACGTCGGCTTCAGCCAGCAGACCCTGCGCGGGCTGGCGCTGGAGCAGCAGAAGGACTGGAAAGCCGCCGAGGCGCTCTGGCTGGAACTGTTGCCGCAGGCCGCGCAGCCGTACCAGAAGGGCCAGTTGCAGCTGGCCCTGGCGCTCAACTACGAGCGCAGCGGCCAGTTGGAAAAGGTCTTCGCCGAAGGTTCGCCGGTCCAGGAGCCGCTGCTGCGCAGCATCCTCCTGCGCAACGTCGCCGACGCCGCGCTGTTGCGCCGCCAGGCCAAGCAGGGCGCGACGGCGGAAGAGCGCGACAGCGCGCTGTTCACTCTCCTTTACAAGGACCTGCGCCGCAGCCGCTTCGCCGACTTCGGCAAGGACTTCGCGCTGCTCGGCGAAACCCCCTCGCAGACCAAGCTGGGCACCAGCCTCGGCTATGTCTACGGCGCCGGTAACAGCCTGGAGCTG
>NZ_SCND01000112.1:0-15558 GCF_005503585.1 Pseudomonas sp. 2VD | reverse complement strand
CGCCCAGTGGTTCATGGCGCGCGATACCGACGGCGAACCGCGCCTGTCGAACATTCGTGACTTCAACCTGGATGGCGCGCCGATCAGCGCCATCGCTCCGGAACAACGGCGCAAGGGCTTCATCGCCCTGGACGAGAAGGGCAACCTCGGCGTCTTCCACAGCACGGCGCACCGTACCCTGCTGGTCCAGCCGGTCGCCGACTCTTCCGGGGTCATCACCCTGTCGCCGCGGGCCAACCGCCTGCTGCTGGAGCAGGGTGGCAAGATCCACCGCTTCGCCCTGAGCAACCCGCACCCGGAAATCTCCTGGAGCGCGCTCTGGGGCAAGGTCTGGTACGAGAGCTACGACAAGCCGGCCTACGTCTGGCAGTCCACCGCCGCGACCACCGACTTCGAACCGAAGCTGAGCCTCTCGCCGCTGACCTTCGGCACGCTCAAGGCCGCCTTCTACGCGATGATCCTGGCAGCTCCGCTGGCCATCGCGGCCGCCGTCTACACCGCCTATTTCATGGCTCCGGCGATGCGCCGCAAGGTCAAGCCGGTGATCGAGCTGATGGAGGCGCTGCCGACGGTGATCCTCGGCTTCTTCGCCGGCCTGTTCCTGGCGCCCTACGTCGAAGGCCACCTGCCAGGGGTGTTCAGCCTGCTGTTGCTGACGCCGCTGGGCATCCTTCTCGCCGGCCTGCTCTGGAGCCGCCTGCCCGAGCGTATCCGCCTGAGCCTGCCGGCCGGCTGGGAAGCCGCGCTGCTGATCCCGGTGGTGCTCGCCGTCGGCGCCTTCGCCCTGTGGCTGAGCCCGCACCTGGAGACCACCTTCTTCGGCGGCGACATGCGCCTCTGGTTGAGCCACGACCTGGGCATCACCTACGACCAGCGCAATGCCCTGATCGTCGGGCTGGCAATGGGCTTCGCGGTGATCCCGAATATCTTCTCGATCGCCGAAGACGCCATCTTCAGCGTGCCGCGCAGCCTTACCTACGGCTCCCTGGCCCTGGGCGCCACGCCCTGGCAGACGCTGACCCGCGTGGTGATCCTGACCGCCAGCCCAGGCATCTTCTCGGCGCTGATGATCGGCATGGGCCGCGCCGTCGGCGAGACCATGATCGTGCTGATGGCGACCGGCAATACCCCGGTGATGGAACTGAACATCTTCGAAGGCATGCGCACCCTGGCAGCCAACGTCGCGGTGGAGATGCCCGAGTCGGAGGTCGGCGGCAGCCACTACCGCGTGCTGTTCCTCTCGGCGCTGGTACTGCTGACGTTCACCTTCGTGATGAACACCCTGGCAGAGCTGATCCGTCAGCGTCTGCGCAAGAAATACGCGTCGTTGTAAGCGGCGGAGGTATAGCTCTGTGAAACAGAAACAGGAAACCGTCAAAGCCTGGTTCGGCAGCGGCTCGCCCTGGGTGTGGATGAACGCCGGCGCGGTGTCGATCGCGGTGATCATGACCATCGGCCTGCTGGCGGTGATCGCGGTACGCGGCCTCGGCCACTTCTGGCCGGCGAACGTCATCGAGGCGACTTACCAGATCCCTGGCGAAGCCGCCAAGACCGTGATCGGCGAGGTGGTCCAGGCCGAGGAAGTGCCGCGCGCGCGCCTGCGCAGCGCCGGCATGCCGGTCCCGGAGGCCGGCCCCGAATTCATGACCCGCGAGCTGCTCAAGCTGGGCAACCGCGAGCTTTACGGCAGCGATTTCTCCTGGGTCGTCGGCGAGTGGCTGCAGGACATCAAGCGCCCCGAAGCGCTGATGGTTCTCGAACGCCGCGAGTGGGGCAACTTCTACGGCTACCTGCTGAGCGTCAAGGAGAACGGCCAGGTGGTCGCCGAAGGCGACGCCGCGGTAGGCGAACTGCAGAAGCGCATGCAGCGGGTGGATGACCTCTACGCCAAGCTCTACAAGCTGGAGAAGGGCGACATCGGCGGGATCAACCACGGTCTCGAGCGCCTGCGCCTGAAAGAGCGCAAGTTGCAGTTGGACGGCAAGCTGGACGCCGCCGCCCAGGCCGACCTGGCCGCCGAGCGCAGCGAGTTGCAGGCGCGCTACAAGGTCCTGGAAGAGCAGCTCAACGGCCTGCACCAGGAGTTCAACCGCGACAGCGTGGTAATGCGCGACGCCAGCGGCCGCGAGAGCGAAATCACCCTTGGCAAGCTGGTGCATGCCTACCAGCCCAACGCCATGGGCCTGGGCACCAAGATGACGGTGTACTTCAAGAAGCTCTGGGAGTTCCTCAGCGACGATCCGCGCGAGGCCAATACCGAGGGCGGTATCTTCCCGGCGATCTTCGGCACCGTGATGATGACCCTGGTGATGGCGCTGATCGTCACCCCGTTCGGCGTGATCGCTGCGGTCTACCTGCGCGAGTACGCCAAGCAGGGGCCGCTGACCCGGGTGATCCGCATCGCCGTGAACAACCTCGCCGGCGTACCGGCGATCGTCTACGGCGTGTTCGGCCTGGGCTTCTTCGTCTACGTGCTGGGCGGTTCCATCGACCGGCTGTTCTTCCCCGAGGCCCTGCCGGCGCCGACCTTCGGTACCCCCGGACTGTTCTGGGCCTCGCTGACCCTGGCGATCCTCGCCGTGCCGGTGGTGATCGTCGCCACCGAGGAAGGCCTGGCGCGGATTCCGCGCGCGGTCCGCGAAGGCTCCCTGGCGCTCGGCGCGACCAAGGCGGAAACGCTGTGGAAGATCGTCCTGCCGATGGCCAGCCCGGCGATGATGACCGGCCTGATCCTCGCCGTGGCTCGTGCCGCCGGCGAAGTGGCGCCGCTGATGCTGGTCGGCGTGGTGAAACTGGCACCGTCGCTGCCGGTCGACGGTAACTATCCGTACGTGCATCTCGACCAGAAGATCATGCACCTCGGTTTCCATATCTACGACGTCGGTTTCCAGAGCCCCAACGTCGAGGCCGCACGGCCGCTGGTATACGCTACGGCGTTGCTGCTGGTCGTGGTGATCGCCCTGCTGAACTTCTCCGCCATCGCGATCCGCAATCGCCTGCGCGAGAAGTACAAGGCCCTGGAAAACTGATTGAGGGAGCTTCCCATGCAAAACGAGACCGCCAGCCACGGCATCAACTTCGATGCGCTCGGCCGCGACCGCCAGAGCCTCGACCTGGCTTCCGAAAGTGTCGAACTGGAAGTGCCCGGGCTGAACCTGTTCTACGGCGCCAAGCAGGCTCTGTTCGACGTCCGGATGAACATTCCGAAGCAGCGCGTGACCGCCTTCATCGGCCCGTCCGGCTGCGGCAAGTCGACCCTGCTGCGCTGCTTCAACCGGATGAACGACCTGGTGGATGGCTGCCGCGTCGAAGGCGAGATCCGCCTCGATGGCCACAACATCTTCGCCAAGGGCGTCGACGTCGCCGAACTGCGCCGTCGCGTCGGCATGGTGTTCCAGAAGCCCAACCCGTTCCCCAAGAGCATCTACGAGAACGTGGTCTACGGCCTGCGTATCCAGGGCATCAACAAGAAGCGCGTACTTGACGAGGCCGTCGAGTGGGCGCTGAAGGGGGCTGCGCTGTGGGAGGAGGTGAAGGATCGCCTGCACGAGTCCGCCCTCGGCCTGTCCGGTGGCCAGCAGCAACGCCTGGTGATCGCCCGGACCATCGCGGTGGAACCGGAAGTGCTGCTGCTCGACGAGCCGTGCTCGGCGCTGGACCCGATCTCCACGCTGAAGATCGAAGAGCTGATCTACGAGTTGAAGTCGAAGTTCACCATCGTCATCGTTACCCACAACATGCAGCAGGCCGCGCGGGTTTCCGACTATACGGCGTTCATGTACATGGGCAAGCTGATCGAGTTCGGCGACACCGATACGCTGTTCACCAACCCGGCGAAGAAGCAGACCGAAGACTACATCACCGGCCGCTACGGCTAGCGGCGCGTCCGGAGGCGCGGCGATACCGCTGCCTCCGGCGCTCTCCGTAGCTCGTTGATGTCACCGGTCGCAGCGGCTCCAGAAGGATTCCCCACATGATCAACAAAGACAGTCTCACCCATCACATCTCCCAGCAGTTCAACGCCGAGCTGGAGGATGTGCGCAGCCACCTCCTGGCCATGGGCGGGCTGGTGGAAAAGCAGGTCAACGACGCGGTCAACGCGCTGATCGACGCCGACTCCGGCCTCGCCCAGCAGGTCCGCGAGATCGACGACCAGATCAACCAGATGGAGCGCAACATCGACGAGGAGTGCGTGCGTATCCTCGCCCGGCGTCAGCCGGCGGCCTCCGACCTGCGCTTGATCATCAGCATCTCGAAGTCGGTGATCGACCTCGAGCGGATCGGCGACGAGGCCTCCAAGGTCGCCCGCCGCGCCATCCAGCTGTGCGAGGAAGGCGAGTCGCCGCGCGGCTACGTCGAGGTTCGGCACATCGGCAGCCAGGTACAGAAGATGGTGCAGGAGGCACTGGACGCCTTCGCCCGCTTCGATGCCGACCTGGCGCTGTCCGTGGCACAGTACGACAAGACCGTCGATCGCGAATACAAGACCGCCCTGCGCGAGCTGGTCACCTACATGATGGAAGACCCGCGGGCGATATCCCGCGTGCTCAACATCATCTGGGCCCTGCGCTCGCTGGAGCGCATCGGCGACCATGCGCGCAACATCGCCGAGCTGGTGATCTACCTGGTTCGCGGCACCGACGTTCGTCACATCGGCCTGACCCGCATGAAGGAAGAGGTCGAGAACAACCGCGGCGAGTGATCTTCCGCAGGCAAGGCTCCCTTGACCTGGAGCCTTGTTTCTTCGCGCGACTGCAGCAAGGCTTGGCATCCTGCCAGCAGGGGAGGCTATCCTAGGCGAACCTGTCCAGGAGAAGTCGATGAGCAAAGTCAGCGCGCTAGTGGTGGATGACGCCCCCTTCATCCGAGATCTGATGAAGAAAGGGTTGCGCGACAACTTCCCCGCCCTTCATATCGAGGAGGCCGTGAACGGCCGCAAGGCCCAGCAATTGCTCAGTCGGCAGAACGTCGACCTGATCCTCTGCGACTGGGAGATGCCGGAGATGTCCGGCCTCGAACTGCTGACCTGGTGCCGTGCCCAGGAAAACCTCAAGACTACCCCGTTCATCATGGTCACCAGTCGCGGCGACAAGGAGAACGTGGTCCAGGCGATCCAGGCCGGGGTGTCGGACTACATCGGCAAGCCATTCTCCAATGACCAGTTGGTGGCCAAGATCAAGAAGGCCCTGAGCCGCAGCGGCAAGCTGGAAGCCCTGGCGGCCCACGCGCCGCGCCGGGAGATCGCCAGCGGCATGGCCAACGATTCGCTGGCCGCCCTGACCGGCGGTCGCGCCGAGGTGATCAAGCCCGCCGCCAGTCCGGCAAAACCGGCTCCCGCGCCGAAGCCGGCTTCGGCTCCCCAGGCCAGCGCGCGTCCCGCCGGCAGCGGCAACCCGCTGGGCCAGGCGCAATTGCGCCTGCCGCAGAGCAGCATGCCCTGCGTGATCAAGGCGGTCAGCCTGAAGGAAGCGCAACTGGTGGTGAAGCGCGCCGACCCGCTGCCGCAGGTGCTGGAAAGCGCGGTGCTGGACCTCGAGGAAAACAGCGACGTGGCGCGCCTGAACGGCTACCTGCACGCCATCGCCGCGCTGGAGCCGAAGCCGGATAGCGATTGGCTGCTGCTGACCCTGCGTTTCGTCGACCGCGACCCGCAGAAGCTCGACTACCTGTCGCGCCTGATCGCCCGCGGAAGTACCCAGAAGCACTACGTTCCCGGCGCCTGAGCGGGTTTTTTCCCGACGATCCGTTCACAGCCCGCTCGCTGTCGTCTCGCCCTGGCAATAAAGCGCTGCTAGTCTTGCCGATTCGGGATAACCAGAACGACACGATCCGTGCAGTCATGCTAGGGCGCCTTCTCCTTCTCTGTGGCCTGTTCGCCGCGGCAGCTCCGGCTGCGGCCCTGACCATCTACAAGTACACCGACGCCAATGGCGTGGTGACCTACTCCGACCGCGCCGTGGCCGGGGCGCAGGTGTTCGTCTTCCGCGACCGGATGGTCGAGCACCTGGAACGGGAAGTGAAGCTGGAGACGAAGAAGCACGCGGGTGGCGAGACCCTGCAGGTGCGCAACGACCTCTACGCGCCGGTCGAGGTCGAGTTGCGGATCCGCAACCCGCGCAATGCCGTCGGGGTGCCCGACGGGCCGATTCGCTGGGTGGTCCCGGCGCGCAGCCAGGTGCGCCTGGCGACCCTGGCGCCGCGCAAGGCCGGCAAGCCGATGAGCTACACGCCGAAGCTGCGCTATGCGCTCGGCGACCCGCGCCAGCAGCCGCTGCTCTATCGCTATCCGCTGCCCTGGCGCGGCGGGCCGTTCCGCCTGTCCCAGGGCGCCAATGGCAAGTACAGCCACTTCACCCCCAAGGGCCGCTACGCGATGGACATCGCCATGCCCGAGGGCACGCCGATCATCGCCGCCCGCGGCGGCACCGTGGTGAAGATCGAGAACAACCAGAGTGGGCGCGGCAACAATCCCTCGGGCAACTTCGTCCGCATCCTGCACGACGACGGCACCATGGGCGTCTACCTGCACCTGATGCGCCATTCGGTGCTGGTCGCCGAGGGCCAGCGGGTCCAGGTCGGCACGCCGCTGGCGCGCTCCGGCAACACCGGCAACAGCAGCGGGCCGCACCTGCACTTCGTGATCCAGCGCAACGTCGGCCTGGCGCTGGAGTCGATTCCCTACGACTTCGCCCAGCCGGTCGACAGCCTGCCGAACTTCGCCATCGTCCGCGAGCCTTGAAAAGTCGCCGGCGCCGTGGCGGCGCCGGCTCGTCTCAGTCGAGCTTGACCACCTTGGCCAGGACGATCTTCGGACCGCGCATCTTCTTCACGATGATCCGCAGGCCCTCGGTGTCGAGGACTTCCTCTTCCTCCGGCACCCGCTTCAGGGTGTCGTAGACCAGCCCGGCGAGAGTGTCCGCCTCGACATGATCGAGGTCGATGCCGAGCAGGCGCTCGAGCTTGAACAGCGGTGTGTCGCCGCGCACCAGCAGCTTGCCCGGCTGGTAGGCGAGGATGCCGCGCTCGGTCTTGCGGTGTTCGTCCTGGATGTCACCGACCAGCACTTCCAGCACGTCCTCCATGGTCAGGAAGCCGACCACCTTGTGATCGGCCTCTTCCACCACGGCGAAGTGCGCGCCGCCCTTGCGGAACTGCTCCAGCAGGCGCGACAGCGGGGTGTGCTTGGTGACGATCTCCAGCGGGCGCACCAGTTCGTCGAGGTCGAAGGTCTCCGGCAGGCTGTCCAGGGCGGACAGTGCCAGCAGCAGGTCCTTGATGTGCAGCAGGCCGATGAACTCGCCCTTGTGGCTGTCCCAGACCGGGTAGCGGCTGTACTTGTGGCGGCGGATCACCGCGAGGATGTCCGCCAGCGGCGCATCGTGCTCGAGGTAGACCAGGTCTTCGCGGGAGTTGGCCCAGTCGACCACCTCCAGCTCGCCCAGCTCCACCGCCGAGGCCAGCACGCGCATGCCCTGGTCGCTGGGGTCCTGGGCGCGGCTGGAGTGGAGGATCAGCTTCAGTTCGTCGCGGCTGTAGTGATGCTCGTGGTGCGGGCCGGGCTCGCCCTGGCCGGCGATCTTGAGGATGGCGTTGGCGCTGGCGTTGAGCAGCCAGATCGCCGGGTACATCAGCCAGTAGAAGAGGTACAGCGGCACCGCCGTCCACAGCGACAGCAGTTCCGGCTTGCGGATCGCCCAGGACTTGGGCGCCAGCTCGCCGACCACGATGTGCAGGTAGGAAATGATGAAGAACGCGGTGAAGAAGGAGATACCGCGGATCAGTTCGTCGGAGTGCACGCCGATCATCGCCAGCAGCGGTTCCAGGAGTTCGGCGAAGGCCGGCTCGCCGACCCAGCCCAGGCCCAGGGAGGCCAGGGTGATGCCCAGCTGGCAGGCGGACAGGTAGGCGTCCAGCTGGTTGTGTACCTTGCGCAGGATGGCGCCGCGCCAGCCGTGCTGCTTGGCGATGGTTTCCACGCGGGTGGCGCGGAGCTTGACCATGGCGAACTCGGCGGCGACGAAGAAGCCGTTGAGCAGGACGAGGAAAAGCGCAAAGAGGATCAGGCCGGCATCGGCGAAATAGGTGGCGATGCTGGTACTAGGAGAAGGGTCCATGGGGGTGTGCGGTAGCCAAAAGGCCCTTAAGAATGAGGGGCTGTGTCGTCGCTTGCAAGCCTTGGCCGTGCCGACGCCGGCGGCGCGGCACCGCGACGAGGCTCACTTCGACGCCTTGCGCTCGGCCTCGGCGACCTGCGCCGGGGCGAAATGGCAGGTGAAGGTGCTGCCCTTGCCGGGCACGCTGCTGATTTCCAGGCGCGCGCGGTGGCGGATCAGCACGTGCTTGACGATGGCCAGGCCGAGGCCGGTGCCGCCGGTGTTGGAGGCGCGGCTGGAGTCCACCCGGTAGAAGCGCTCGGTCAGGCGCGGCAGGTGCTTGGGATCGACGCCGATACCGGTGTCCTGCACCGACAGGTGCGCGCCCTGTTCGTCGGCCCACCAGCGGATGCGGATCTCGCCCTCGTCGGGGGTGTACTTCACCGCGTTGAATACCAGGTTGGAGAAGGCGCTGCGCAGTTCCGCCTCGCTGCCCTTGAGCTGCACCGCGGGTGTGGCGTCCAGGCTGATGCGGTGGTTGCGCCCGGCGGACAGGGCCTGGGCGTCGTTGCGGATGCTGGCGAGGAGAGCGTCCACCGCCACCGGCTTGTTGTCGCCGGGGTATTCGGTGGCCTCCAGCTTGGCCAGCAGGAGCAGGTCGTTGAGCAGGTTCTGCATGCGTCCGGCCTGCTGCTGCATCTGTTGCAGGGCGCGCAGCCAGCGCGGGTTCACATCCTCGACGTTGTCGAGGAGGGTCTCCAGGTAGCCGGCGATCACCGTCAGCGGCGTGCGCAGCTCGTGGGAGACGTTGGCCACGAAGTCCTTGCGCATCTGCTCCAGCTGGTGGACGCGGGTGACGTCGCGGACCAGCATCAGGTGCTCGCGGTTGCCGTAGAGGGTGATGTGGAACTGCAGGCGCAGGCGCTCGTTGATCGGCGAGGGGATTTCCAGCGGCTCGCGGTAATCCTCCTGGTCGAAGTATTCCTTGAAGCGCGGATGGCGGATCAGGTTGCTCACCGGCTGGCCACCGTCCTGCGGGGTCTTCAGGCCGAGCAGGTTTTCCGCGGCGAGGTTCCACCATTCCAGATTGCCGTCGCTGTCGAGCATGATCACCGCGTCACGCAGCGCCGCGGTGGACTCCTGGATCCGGTCGATCACCGCCTGCAGGCGGCCACGGGCGCGCTGGTTGCGGCGTTGCAGGTGGTAGATATTGTCGAAGACTTCGCCCCAGAGGCCGTAGCTGTCCGGCGGTGGCTCGTCTGGCTGGTGGTTGCGCAGCCACTGGTGCAGGCGCAGTAGCTGCCAGAGGGTCCAGCCGAGGTAGAGAGCCAGGCCGAGGGCCAGGGCCCAGCCGTAATGGCCGCTGACCACGCCGAGCACGAGGCTGGCGGCCAGCACGAGAAGCAGGTGGCGGATCAGCGCTCCACGCCAGTCTTGGTTCACGACGGATTGCATCCTGTCCAGTGGCGGTCCGTCACGGACCGTCCAGGGGAAACGACTCCGGCCGCCGGGCGGCCGGGCGCGGGGTCAGCTCTTGGTGGAGAAACGATAGCCGGTCCCGCGGACAGTCTGAACCAGATTTTCGTAGACCTCGCCGAGCGCCTTGCGCAGGCGGCGGATATGCACATCGACGGTGCGCTCCTCGACATAGACGTTGCCGCCCCAGACCTGGTCCAGCAGTTGGCCGCGGGTATAGGCGCGTTCCTGGTGAGTCATGAAGAACTGCAGCAGGCGGTACTCGGTGGGGCCCATCTCGGCCGGCTTGCCGTCGATGGTCACGCGGTGGCTGATCGGGTCCAGCAGCAGGCCGCCAACCTCGATCGGCGCCTCGCTGTCGCCAGGCCCGGTGCGGCGCAGTACGGCCTTCAGGCGGGCGACCAGCTCGCGGGGCGAGAACGGCTTGGTGATGTAGTCGTCGGCGCCGACCTCCAGGCCCTGGATCTTGTTGTCCTCCTCGCCCTTGGCGGTGAGCATGATGATCGGGATGTCGACGGTCAGTTCGTCACGCTTCAGGCGTCGCGCCAGTTCGATGCCGGAAGTGCCGGGGAGCATCCAGTCGAGCAGGATCAGGTCCGGCTTGCGGTCGACGATCACCGCGTGCGCCTGCTGGGTATTTTCCGCCTCCAGGCACTCGTAGCCGGCCATCTCCAGGGCCACGGCGATCATCTCGCGAATCGGTGCTTCGTCATCAACGATGAGGATTGTCTTGCCAACCATGGTCTTGCCTCGGGTCGATCTGTCTTGCGCCGCATTAGATAACGAAATTGTGTCAGGTATGTGACACAACGGCGTAGTTTCCGCCGACTGCCCGCGGCGGGGCTATGCTCAACAGGTTCCGGTGCCGTCCCTGCGGGCGGCGAACGCTCCACCTGAAGACACAGGAGAGAGACGCGATGAACAGAATCCACCTGGCGCTGGGTCTGGCGCTGGCCCTGCCGGCGTTCGCCGCGCTGGCCCAGGAAACGGTGGCGCCGGCCACCGAGAAGGACGGCGTGCTGGTCGATGGCAAGGGCATGACGCTCTATACCTACGACAAGGACAGCGAAGGGCAATCCGCCTGTTCCGGGCAGTGCGCGAAGAACTGGCCGCCGCTGGCAGCGGCCCAGGGAGCGCAGGCCAGCGGCGACTGGAGCCTGGTCGCTCGCGAGGACGGCACCCAGCAGTGGGCCTACTACGGCAAGCCCCTTTATACCTTCATCCAGGACAAGAAGCCTGGCGACAAGAACGGTGACGGCAAGATGGGCGCCTGGCACGTCGCCCAGCCGGACATGGACTAGACGGTCGCCGGCCTGCGCGCCGCTCAACGCAGCGCGTAGTCGGCGACCGTGCCGAGGAAGATCGCCAGGCCAGCCCAGTGGTTGTGCAGGAAGGCGCGGAAGCAGGCCTGCGGGTCGCGGTCGCGGGTCGACCAGGCTTCCCAGACGAAGCAGGCCGCCGCCACCGCCAGGCCGAGGTAGAAGCACAGGCCCAGTTCGAAGCGGTTGCCGGCCAGCGCCAGCAGGAGCAAGGTCAGGCCCTGCAGGCTGCCGATGATCAGGCGGTCGGCATCGCCGAAGAGGATTGCGGTGGACTTGATGCCGATCTTCAGGTCGTCCTCGCGGTCGGTCATCGCGTAGTAGGAGTCATAGGCGACCGTCCACAGCACGTTGGCCAGGAACAGCAGCCAGGCGCTGGCCGGCAGTTCACCGCGCTCGGCGGTGAAGGCCATCAGGATGCCCCAGGAATAGGCGGCGCCCAGCACCACCTGCGGATAGTAGGTGTAGCGCTTCATGAAGGGGTAGAGCGAGGCCACGGCTACCGCGCCGAACGACAGCCAGACGGTCGTTGCGTTGGTCAGCAGGACCAGGCCGAAGCTCAGCGCGACCAGGACGGCGAAGGTGATCCAGGCCTCGCGCACGCTGATCTTGCCGGTGGCCAGCGGGCGCGCCTTGGTGCGTGCGACATGGCCGTCGAAATTGCGGTCGGCGAAATCGTTGATCACGCAGCCGGCGGCGCGCATCAGGATGACGCCGAGGACGAAGATCAGCAGGTTCTTCAGCTCCGGCACGCCGTCCGCGGCGATCCACAGCGACCAGAGGGTCGGCCAGAGCAGCAGGTAGATGCCGATCGGCCGGTCCAGCCGCACCAGTTGGACGAAGTCCCAGGCGCGGGGGTGCAGGCGGGCCAGCGGCTTGATCAGGGTGACGAACATGGGGACCTCCGGAGTCGACCGGGGGATTATACGTCGGCGATTCCCGCCTGGTCCCACAGGCGCGGTAGGAACACCTCCGCCACCAGCACCCCGAGCGCGCCGCGGGAAAACCGTGAGCGACGGCCCCAGAGACCCTCGGCGCGGACCTCGGCGGGCAGACCGGCCGCCGGATAGCGGCAGACTTCGATGGGCCCGCGCTCGAAGGCGCTGTCGCTGAACAGCAACTCGCCCAGCGAGCGGGTGCCGAGCAGCGCCAGGTCGAAGCCCGAGCCTTCCAGGGCGCTGCGCGCCGCCACGCTGCGGGCGAACACCCAGGGACGGTCGTGGCCATGCAGGTAGACCTCGCGGACCCAGCCGCTACTGCCGGGAGGGACGTCGAGCCCCTGGCATTCGTCGTCGCGCAGGGTCTGCCAGCCTTCCAGCAGGGGTTCGACGCGGAACGCGCCGTCGGCCAGGGCGGTCAGGCGCCGGGTCAGCGACCCTTCGTCGAACAGCCAGTCGAGGACGGTGGGGGAGACGCTGGACAGTTGGTCGGCGCGAAGCCAGAGCGCATTGCTGGGCATGACGGGACTACGAGACGGCGGCAGAAGGCGGCGAGGGTAGCACGTTCGGTCGGCGGCCGGTCTGCGACGCGGTGGCGCGTCACCCCCAGCCGTTCAGGCGCAGGGTGGCGCGGACCAGGCGCTGTTCTTCCTGCTCGATCTCCCGCAGGTTGTCGCGGATGCTGTGGATATGTTCACGCGCCGCCCGTTGCGCCTGGTCCGGCTGGCGCTCGCGGAGGGCCGCGTAGAGGCGCGCGTGCTGGCGGTCGATCTGGCGTTTCTGCGGCGGCCGGTGATAGAGGTTGTTCACCGAGGCGAACACCGTGCTCAGCAGCAGTTCGTTGAGCGATTGCAGGGTATGCACCAGCACCGGATTGTGCGATGCCTCGCTGATCGCCCGGTGGAACGCGTGGTCGCGGCGGGCGTGCTCGCGGGGATCGATCGGCTGGGTTTCCTCGTGGCTGGCGAGCATCTCTTCGTAGCGCCGGGCGAGCAGGACGAAGTCTGCCTCGGTGCCGCGTAGCGCTGCCAGGCGGGCCGCCTCGCCCTCCAGCAGGGCGCGGACTTCGAGCAGGTCGTAGAGGGTGCGCGGCTGGGAGCCGAACAGGTGCATCAGCGGGCTGGCGTCGGCGTTGCGGTCGAGGTCGGCGACGAACGACCCACGGCCATGCTCGGTGTCGATGATGCCGCGCCCGCGCAGCGCCCGCAGGCCCTCGCGCAGGGCCGAGCGCGAGCAGCCGAGCTTGGCCACCAGGCGCCGCTCGGACGGCAGTGCCTGGCCGACCTTGAGCACGCCGTCGACGATCAGCCGCTCGATACGCTCTGCGACCTGGTCGGCCACCCGCTGTTTCTGCATGGAAGCTCCCGTTGCACTGGTAGGACCAGTTGGCTGTCGTTACTCACTATAGAAGCTCAGGGACTTTCTAGCATGCGCCTCATGCCCATGGCTCCTGGTGATACTGGTAGGACCAGTTAGACGCCTGCTGGACCCCGGCGTCCGCGCGGTACAGGCTGTGGACGCTTGCTGATCCCGCCGACAACCACAACAAGGACAGCCGCCATGAACATCCTCTACGACGAGCGTCTGGACGGTCCGCTGCCGCAGGTGGACAAGGATGGCCTGCTGGCCGAGTTGCGCCTCCGCCTGCCCGACCTCGAACTGCTGCACGCCGCGGAAGACCTGCGTCCCTACGAGTGCGACGGACTCTCGGCGTATCGCTGCACGCCGTTGCTGGTGGCATTGCCGGAACGCATCGAACAGGTTCAGGGCCTGCTCGCCCTCTGCCATCGGCTGAAGGTACCGGTCGTGGCGCGCGGTGCCGGCACCGGCCTGTCCGGCGGCGCGCTGCCGCTGGAGAACGGCGTGCTGCTGGTGATGGCGCGTTTCCGGCGGATCCTCGAGATCGATCCGCTGGGTCGTTTCGCCCGGGTCCAGCCTGGCGTGCGCAACCTGGCGATCTCCCAGGCCGCTGCCCCTCATGGTCTGTACTACGCACCGGACCCGTCCTCGCAGATCGCCTGCTCCATCGGCGGCAATGTCGCGGAGAACGCCGGCGGCGTGCATTGCCTGAAATACGGCCTGACCGTGCACAACCTGTTGCAGGTGGACATCGTGACCCTGGAAGGCGAGCGCCTGAGCCTGGGGTCCAGCGCCCTGGACAGCGCCGGCTTCGACCTGCTGGCGCTGTTCACCGGCTCCGAAGGGCTGCTCGGCGTGGTGGTGGAGGTCACCGTCAGGCTGTTGCCGCGCCCGCCGGTGGCGAAGGTCCTGCTGGCCAGCTTCGACGATGTGGAAAGCGCGGGGCGGGCGGTGGCCGACCTGATCGGTGCCGGCATCGTTCCGGCCGGGCTGGAAATGATGGACAACCTGTCGATCCGCGCCGCCGAGGACTTCATCCATGCCGGCTATCCGGTCGATGCGGCGGCGATCCTGCTCTGCGAACTGGACGGCGTGGAAGCCGACGTGCACGAGGATTGCGAGCGGGTTCGCGAGCTGTTCGAGGCGGCCGGCGCTACCTCGGTGCGACAGGCCCAAGACGAGGCCGAGCGCCAGCGCTTCTGGGCTGGGCGCAAGAATGCGTTTCCGGCGGTCGGGCGGATTTCCCCCGATTACTACTGCATGGACGGCAGCATCCCGCGCCGCGAGCTGCCGCGGGTGCTGCATGGCATCGCCGAGCTTTCGCGCGAATACGGCCTGCGGGTGGCCAACGTATTCCACGCCGGCGACGGCAACATGCACCCGCTGATCCTCTTCGACGCCAACCTGCCGGGCGAGCTGGAGCGCGCCGAAGCGCTGGGCGGCAGGATCCTCGAGTTGTGCGTGGCGGTAGGCGGCAGCATCACCGGCGAACATGGCGTCGGCCGCGAGAAGATCAACCAGATGTGCGCTCAGTTCAATGCCGACGAGCTGACCCTGTTCCACGCCGTGAAGGCGGCGTTCGACCCGGCCGGGCTGCTCAATCCCGGCAAGAACGTGCCCACCCTGCATCGCTGCGCCGAGTTCGGCGCCATGCACGTCCACCACGGTCGACTGCCGTTCCCCGAACTGGAGCGTTTCTGATGAGCCAGCCGTATTTCGATCCGGACGCTGGCGCCGACCATGCCGGCGCGCTGCTCGAGCGGGTCCGCGACGCCCTGGCGCGGCGCGCCCCGCTGCGCATCGTCGGCGGCGATAGCAAGGCGTTCCTCGGCAGGCCGGTCGCGGGCGAACCGCTGGCGCTCGCCGAACACCGCGGGATCGTCGCCTACGATCCCTGCGAACTGGTGATCACCGCCCGTGCCGGTACGCCGCTGGACGAGCTACAGGCCGTGCTGGCGCGCGGCGGGCAGATGCTTGCCTGCGAGGCGCCGGGTTTCGGCGGCCGGGCGACCGTCGGCGGGGTGCTCGCCAGCGGCCTGTCCGGACCGCGCCGGCCCTGGGCGGGAGCGGTACGCGATTTCGTCCTCGGCACGCGGCTGATCAGTGGCCTGGGCACCCACCTGCGCTTCGGCGGCGAGGTGATGAAGAACGTCGCCGGCTACGACCTGTCGCGGTTGCTGGCGGGCAGCTTCGGTTGCCTCGGGGTGGTCACCGAAGTGTCCTTCAAGGTGCTGCCCATGCCGCGCTGCCAGGCCGGCCTGAGCCTGGACCTGCCGGTGGCGACGGCGTTGCGCAAGCTGGCCGAGTGGGGAGGCCAGCCATTGCCGATCAGTGCGGCCTGCCACGACGGCGAAGCCCTGCGCCTGCGCCTGG
>NZ_SCND01000111.1:0-15604 GCF_005503585.1 Pseudomonas sp. 2VD | reverse complement strand
GCCAGCTGGCCCAGGGTGTAGGACAAGGTACTCATCATCAACGCAGCTGGTTCATCCGCTCGATCACCTGGCGGGTGATGTCGTATTGCGGCTTGACGTCGACCACGGCGCCACGCTCGATGACCATGTCGTAGCCGCCTTTCTTGATGGTTTCCTCGACGGCCTGGTCCAGCTTCGGCTTGAGCTTCTTCAGCATGTCGCGGTCGGCGGCGGCCTTCGACTCGTTCAGTTCCTTGGACTGGAACTGGAAGTCACGGGCCTTCTGCTTGAAGTCCAGCTCGGCCTTCTCGCGGTCGCCCTGGGACATCTTGCTGCCGTTGGAAACCAGCTTGTCCTGCAGCGCCTTGGCGTCGCGCTCGAGGTTCTTCAGCTTGTTCAGCTGGGGGCCGAACTTCTTCTCGGCATCCACGGCGTATTGCTTGGCGGCATCGGACTCGAGCAGCGCCATCTGGTAGTTGAGCACCGCGATCTTCATTTCAGCGAACGCCGAAGGAGCCGCCATGATGGCTGCGGTGATCAGGACGAACTGGGTGAACTTACGCACGATGCACTCCTGCACAAAGCATGGTTTCGTTACTCGGTACTACGTACAAATCAGAAGGTCTGGCCCAGGGAGAACTGGAAGACCTGGGTTTCCGCGTTGTCCGGCTTCTTGATCGGCGTCGCCAGGCTGAAGCTCAGCGGGCCCAGCGCGGTGATCCAGGTCAGGCCGACGCCCACGGAACTGGCGAGGTTGTCGGTCTTGATGCCGTCGCAGTTGGTGGTGGTCTTGGTCGGGCAGTCGGTATCGAAGGTGCTACCCACGTCCCAGAACAGCACGGTACGCAACTGGCGCTGGTCCTTGACGAACGGCAGCGGGAACAGCAGCTCGGCGCCGCCGGTGATCAGGATGTTACCACCGAAGGCTTCGGGATCCTGGTCCGGGTCGGTGTAGCGGCCTTTGCTGTCAGGGCCAACGATCTGGTTACCTTTGCCATCACGCGCAACTGATGGCGTGCTGCGCGGCCCCAGCGTGCTGTCCTTGAAGCCTCGCACCGAGTTGAAGCCGCCGGCGTAATAGTTCTCGTAGAACGGCAGGCGCTCGGTGGATCCGTAGCCGTCGCCATAGCCCAGCTCGGTGTGGAAGCGCATGGTGTAGTTGTCGGTCAGCGGGGCGAAGACCTGCCCGCGGTAGTCGATCTTGTAGAACGACAGGTCGCTGCCCGGCAGGGTGGTTTCCAGGGTCAGGCTCTGCGAGTGACCACGGGTGGCCAGCACGCCCTTGTTCAGGGTCGATTCGGACCAGCCGATGGAAGCCTTGAAGTTGGTGAAGTTGTCGCCTTCCTTGTCGAGGAAGTCGTAGATCTCGTCCACGGTGTAGCGGCCGGTGTCGATCTGGTCGCGCTGCACGCTCAGGCCATAGGTCAGGCGCGAGGTCTCGCTGATCGGGTAGCCGATGCTCATGCCGGCGCCCAGGCTGTTCACCGAGTAGCTGGCGACGTCGACGTCGAGCTCGTCGTAGTCGGTCTTCCGGTAGAAGGCGTTGTAGCCGAGGCTGACACCGTCGACAGTCCAGTAGGGGTCGACGAAGCCGAAGTTGTAGCGGGTCTGGTATTCGCTGCGGGTCAGGCCGATGCTGACCTTGTTGCCGGTACCCAGGAAGTTGTTCTGGCTGATCGAGCCACCGAGGATCAGGCCGGCGCTCTGGGCGAAGCCGACGCTGGCGGTGATCGAGCCGGACGGTTGCTCTTCGACGCTGTAGTTGACGTCGACCTGGTCGTCGGTGCCGGGAACCGCCGGGGTCTCGACGTTGACTTCCTTGAAGTAGCCGAGGCGTTCCAGGCGGGCCTTGGACTGGTCGATCAGGTAGGTGGAGGCCCAGCCGCCCTCCATCTGGCGCATTTCGCGGCGCAGCACTTCGTCTTCGGTCTTGGTGTTGCCGCGGAAGTTGATGCGGTTGACGTAGGCGCGCTTGCCCGGGTCGACGACGAAGGTCACCGAGACGGTCTTGTCGTCGTCATGGGCTTCCGGCACACCGTTGACGTTGGCGAAGGTGTAGCCCTCGTTGCCCAGGCGACGGGTGATCAGGTCGGAGGTGGTGGTCATCACCTTGCGCGAGAACACCTGGCCCTTCTGTACCAGCAGCAGGCGCTTCACTTCCTCTTCCGGCACCTTCAGGTCGCCGGTCAGCTTCACGTCGCGGATGGTGTACTTCTCACCCTCGTTGATGTTGACGGTGATGTAGACGTGCTTCTTGTCCGGCGTGATGGATACCTGGGTGGAGGCGATATCCATGTTGATGTAGCCGCGGTCCAGGTAATAGGAGCGCAGGCGCTCGAGGTCGCCGGAGAGCTTTTCGCGGGCGTACTTGTCGTCGTTCTTGAAGAACGACAGCCAGTTGGTGGTCTTCAGTTCGAACAGGTCGGTCAGGTCTTCTTCGGAGAAGACGGTGTTGCCCACCACGTTGATGTGGGAAATCGCGGCGACCGTGCCTTCGTTGATGTTGATCTTCAGCGCGACGCGGTTGCGCGGCTGCGGGATCACTTCCGCGTTGATCTCGGCCGAGTAGCGGCCCTGGGCCACGTACTGGCGTTGCAGCTCGTTGCGCACGCCTTCGAGGGTGGCGCGCTGGAAGATCTCGCCCTCGGCCAGGCCGGACTGTTTCAGGCCCTTGAGCAGGTCTTCCTTGGAAATCGCCTTGTTGCCCTCGATCTCGATACTGGAGATCGACGGGCGCTCGACTACAGTGACTACCAGCACGTTGCCATCGCGGCCGAGCTGGATGTCCTGGAAGAAGCCGGTCTTGAACAGGGAGCGGGTGGCCTGGACCAGGGCCTGGTCGTCGATGGTCTCGCCGACGTTCAGCGGCAGGGCGGCGAACACGCTACCGGCGGACACGCGCTGCAGGCCATTGACCCGGATATCGGAAACAGTGAAGGACTCGGCGTGAACCTCGGCGATCATCAGCGCTGACAGCAGCGCGGGTAGCAGAAAGCGTTTCATGGAGTCCTTTTTTTCCAACTGACAAATAGAGAATCTGCCGCAAAGGGCGGCAGATTCGAATTCAACATGACTACAGACGACTCAGATCGTTGACCAGAGCGAGCAACATCACGCCAACGACCAGACTGATGCCGATCTGCATCCCCCAAGCCTGTACCCGTTCGGATAATGGGCGCCCGCGCACCCACTCAACCAGATAGAACAGCAGATGCCCGCCATCGAGGACAGGGATCGGCAGCAGGTTGAGAACCCCCAAGCTAATGCTCAGATAGGCCAGGAAATTGAGAAAATCCCCCACGCCAGACTGGGCTGAAGCGCCCGCCACTTTAGCAATGGTTATCGGCCCGCTCAAGTTTTTTACCGAGAGCTCGCCGAGCAACATTTTCTTTATGGAGTCGAGCGTTAGCAGGCTCATGGTCCAGGTTCGGGAAAGCGCCTGACCCACCGCCTCCAGCGGTCCGTAGCTCACTTCGCGGAGCATTTCCGCCGGCCATTCGGTACCGGCGACCCCCGCCCCCATGTAGCCGCTCCGGGCCTTGCCCTCGCCGCGCACCGCCAGCTCCAGGGCAACATCCAGCACTTCGCCGTCGCGCAGTACCTTGAGCTGGACGCGTTGCCCGGGACGGGCACGGACGCTATCCACCACCTGCTGCCAGTCGTCGACGGCGATGCCATCGATGCTCTGCAAACGGTCGCCGAGCTTCAGCCCGGCGGCCTGCGCTGGCCCCTTGGGGTCGAGTTCGGCCAGCACCGGCGGCAAGGCCGGCCGCCAGGGCCGGATGCCCAGCGAGGCGATGGGATCGGGATTGTCCTCGCCCTTCAGCCAGCCATCCAGACGCACCTGGTGGGTGGAATCGACATTCGAGCCCTTTTCCTGCACCCGCACTTCCAGCGTACCGCTCTCGCCGAGACGGCGAACCAGCTGCAGGTTGACCCCGCTCCAGCCGGTGACGGGCTCGCCGTCCACCGCCAGCAGTTCCTGCCCGGCCTCCAGGCCGGCCTGGGCGGCCAGGCTCTCCGGCGCCACGGAACCGATGACCGGGCGCACCTGCTGACTACCGAGCAGGGCGACGACCCAGAAGAACAGAATCGCCAGTAGGAAATTGGCGATGGGACCAGCCGCGACGATGGCGATCCGCTGACGGACCGTCTTGCGATTGAAGGACTGTTCGAGCAGATGGGCTGGTACTTCCGTCTCGCGCTCGTCGAGCATCTTGACGTAGCCGCCCAGCGGAATGGCCGCCACCACGAACTCGGTGCCGTGCCGGTCGTGCCAGCGCACCAGCGGCGTGCCGAAGCCGACGGAGAAGCGCAGGACCTTCACCCCGCAGCGTCGCGCGACCCAGAAGTGGCCGAATTCGTGGAACGTCACCAGCACGCCCAGGGCCACCAGGGTACCGACGATCATGTAAAGCGCACTCATCTCCTACCTCCAGGCCGTCCGAAGACTAGCCGGCGTGTCGGGTCAACCATTGCCCGGCGACCGAACGGGCGCGGCGATCGGCGGCCAGGACCTGATCGAGCGATTCGACTGCGGTCACCGCCTCGCGGTTCAGCACGTCCTCGATGATAACCGCGATGTCGCTGAAGCGGATGCGCCGCTCGAGAAATGCGGCCACGGCCACCTCGTTCGCGGCATTCAGCATGGCCGGGGCGCTGCCGCCGGTTTCCGCGGCCTGGCTCGCCAGGCGCAGGCAGGGGAAGCGCTGCTCGTCGGGGCGCTGGAAATCCAGGCGACCGACGGCGAACATATCCAGCGGCGAAACGCCGGAATCGATTCGCTCCGGCCAGGCCATGGCATAGGAAATCGGCGTGCGCATGTCCGGATTGCCGAGCTGGGCGATCACCGAGCCGTCGACGTAGTCCACCATCGAGTGGATCACGCTCTGCGGGTGGATCACCACCTCGACCTGGCTCGGCTGGGCGTCGAACAGCCAGCACGCCTCGATCAGTTCGAGCCCCTTGTTCATCATGCTGGCGGAGTCGACGGAAATCTTCCGCCCCATCGACCAGTTCGGGTGCGCACAAGCCTGCTCCGGCGTCACCGAAGCGAGCTGCTCCAGCGGCGTCTCACGGAACGGGCCGCCGGAGGCGGTCAAGAGGATCCGGCGCACGCCGACCCGCTCCAGGCCATCGGCATAATTGCGCGGCAGCGACTGGAAGATCGCGTTGTGCTCGCTGTCGATCGGCAGGAGCACCGCGCCGCTGCGCTTGACCGCCTGCATGAACAGCGCGCCGGACATCACCAGCGCTTCCTTGTTGGCCAGCAGTACGCGCTTGCCGGCCTCGACGGCCGCCAGGGTCGACGGCAGCCCGGCGGCGCCGACGATGGCCGCCATTACCATGTCCACTTCGGGCGCGCTGGCCACTTCGCACAACGCCTGCTCGCCGAACAGCACCCGGGTGCGGATACCCGCCGCGGCGAGCGAGCCCTGCAAGGCAATCGCCGCGGCCTGCTCCGGCACCACCGCATAGACGGGGCGGTGCCTGAGGCACAGCGCCTCGAGTTCGGCCAGGCGGCTGAAGCCAGTCAGGGCGAAGGCTTCGTAACGATCGGGATGACGCTGGACGACGTCCAGGGTGCTCAGGCCGATCGAGCCGGTCGCGCCGAGCACGCTGATCCGCTGCGATCGACTCATGGCGCACCCCAGCCGGCGGCCCAGAGCAGGGCCGCGAATACCGGGATGGCTGCCGTCAGGCTGTCGATGCGATCCAGCACGCCACCGTGGCCGGGCAGCAGGTTGCTGCTGTCCTTGATTCCGGACTGGCGCTTGAACATGCTTTCGGTGAGGTCGCCGACGATCGAGACGAACACCACCAGCGCCGCGCCGAGCAGGGCCAGGAGCAGCGCGCCGAGGGACCAGCCGCGGTAGAGGCCGACCGCCAGGGTGATCGCCAGGCTGGCCGCCAGGCCGCCGTAAACGCCTTCCCAGCTCTTGCCGGGGCTGACCCGCGGCGCCAGCTTGCGCTTGCCGAAGGCCTTGCCGGAGAAGTAGGCGCCGATATCCGCGCCCCAGACCAGCACCATCACGGCGATGATCAGGCCATTGGCCAGCGGCCACTGCTTGAGCAGGACCAGCCCCTGCCAGGCCGGCAACAGGATCAGCAGGCCCATGCCCAGGCGGCGCCAGCGGCCGCCCCAGTAGCCGACGCTTTCCGGGTAGGTGAGCACCAGCACGGTGGCCAGCGTCCACCAGACCAGCGCCAGCAGCAGCACGGCTCCGGCAAGCTGCGGCAGATGGTAGAGAGCGACCATCAGCACGGCGACCGTCGCCGCGTAGGCAACGCGGCCGAACTGTTGTTCATAGCCGGCCAGGCGCGCCCATTCCCAGGCCCCCAGGCTCACCACCGCGCCGATGAACAGGGCGAAGAACGCCCCTTCGAGAAGGAAAAAACCACCCAGCGCGATGGGCAAAAGCACCAGCGCCGTGATGATCCGTTGTTTCAGCATGACGGACGGGCCTCGGCCTCGACTTGCTCGCTGGTCTTGCCGAAGCGGCGCTGGCGCTTGGAGAAATCCGCCAGGGCAGCCCGCATCGCCGCGTGCTTGAAGTCGGGCCAGAACAGGTCGGAGAAATACAGCTCGGCGTAGGCCAGCTGCCAGAGAAGGAAATTGCTGATGCGATGCTCGCCGCCAGTGCGGATGCACAGGTCGGGCAGCGGCTGGTCGCCGGTCACCAGGCAGCCCTGGAGCAGCTCGGCGGAGATATCGTCCGCCGCCAGGTGCCCGCCCTGGACCTCGCGCGCCAGGCGCTGTGCGGCCTGGACGATGTCCCACTGGCCGCCGTAGTTGGCGGCGACCTGGAGGAGGAAACGGGTATTGCCGGCAGTGGCGGCTTCCGCTTCGCGCATGGCCGCCTGCAACTCCGGATGGAAACGCGTGCGATCGCCGATGATGCGCAGGCGGATGCCGTTCTCGTCGAGCTTGCGCACCTCGCGGCGCAGGGCCACGAGAAACAGCTCCATCAGCGCGCTGACTTCGTCCGCCGGACGCTGCCAGTTCTCGCTGGAGAACGCGAACAGGGTGAGGACCTCGACCCCTGCCTCGGCGCAGACCTCGATCACCGCCCTGACGGCATCGACACCGGCCTTGTGGCCGGCGACGCCGGGCAGAAGACGCTTCTTCGCCCAGCGATTGTTACCGTCCATGATAATGGCCACGTGGCGTGGCACGCACACATCCTTCCGGGTCTTTTCCATGACGTCAGCCCGGCCTCAGACAGCCATGAGGTCCGCTTCTTTGGCTTCCAGTGCCTTCTCGATCTCACCGATGAACTTGTCGGTCAGCTTCTGCACGTCGTCGCCGGCGCGGCGCTCTTCGTCCTCGCTGATTTCCTTTTCCTTCTGCAGGTCCTTCAACTGGGCCAGCGCATCGCGACGGATGTTGCGCACGGAAACCCGCGCCTGCTCGGCCTCGGCACGCGCCTGCTTGGTGTAGCCCTTGCGGGTCTCCTCGGTCAGGGCCGGCATCGGTACGCGGATGGTGGTGCCGGCGGTGGCCGGGTTGAGCCCCAGGTCGGAGGTCATGATGGCCTTCTCGACCGCCTGGATCATGCTCTTGTCGAACACGGCCAGAGCCAGGGTACGGGAGTCTTCCACGGTGACGTTGGCGACCTGGCGCAGCGGCGTATCGGCCCCGTAATAGGAAACCATCACGCTATCCAGGATGCTCGGATGCGCGCGACCGGTACGAATCTTCGCGAAGGCATGGCCCAGCGCTTCCAGGGTCTTGCCCATGCGCTCCTGCGCTTCCTTCTTGATCTCGTTGATCATTCTCAACCCTCCTCGATCAGGGTGCCTTCGGCACCACCAACAACAATATTCAGCAATGCGCCCGGCTTGTTCATGTTGAACACCCGCAGCGGCATGTTCTGGTCACGGCACAGGCAGATGGCGGTCAGGTCCATCACGCCGAGCTTGCGGTCGAGCACTTCATCATAGGTCAGGCGCTCGAACTTCTCGGCATTCGGGTCCTTGAACGGGTCGGCAGTGTACACGCCATCGACCTTGGTAGCCTTAAGGACCACGTCGGCGTCGATCTCGATGGCGCGCAGGCAAGCCGCCGAGTCGGTGGTGAAGAACGGGTTGCCGGTACCGGCGGAGAAGATCACCACCTCGCCACCGCCGAGGTGGCGCATGGCCTTGCGGCGGTCGTAGTGGTCGGTCACACCGACCATGGAGATCGCCGACATCACCAGCGCGGGGATGTTCGAGCGCTCCAGCGCATCGCGCATCGCCAGGCCGTTCATCACGGTGGCCAGCATCCCCATGTGGTCGCCGGTCACCCGGTCCATGCCGGCCGCGGACAGGGCCGCGCCGCGGAACAGGTTGCCGCCGCCGATGACCAGGCCGACCTGCACGCCGATCCCGACCAACTGGCCGATTTCCAGCGCCATGCGGTCCAGCACCTTGGGATCGATGCCGAACTCCTCCGAGCCCATCAGGGCTTCGCCGCTCAACTTTAGAAGAATGCGTTTATAGCGAGGTTGACGAGCGCTCAGTTGCTGAGCCATGACCTTTTCTCCTGCGGCGATAAAAATACGTGACGGCCGGGCCGTCGTGGGCGGAGACGACTTTGCGCCTGCGTTGCGTGCGAGCCCGCCGAGCGGGCCGGCAACGCGGAAGCTGCCCCGAACGCTTCCCCATTTGACGAAGAGGCCGCACGCATCAGCGGGCAGCCTCTTCCGGGGCGACAGTCGAAACCGTCTTTGTTACTGCTTGGTGGCGGCTACTTGAGCGGCAACTTCGGCAGCGAAGTCCACTTCGGCCTTCTCGATGCCTTCGCCCACTTCGTAACGAACGAAGGAAACGATTTCGGCGCCAGCCTGCTTGGCCAGGTCGCCGACCTTCACTTCCGGGTTCTTCACGAAAGGCTGCTCGACCAGGCTCGCTTCGGCGAGGAACTTGCTGATGCGGCCCTTGACCATGTTCTCGACGATGTTCTCCGGCTTGCCGGCGATCTTGTCGGCGTTCAGCGCCAGGAAGATTTCCTTCTCTTTCGCGATCGCTTCTTCGGAAACTTCCGAAGCGCTCAGGAACTGCGGGTTGCTGGCGGCGACATGCATGGCGATGTCCTTGGCCAGTTCCGGGTTGCCGCCTTTCAGGTTGACCACGACACCGATGCGGTGGCCGTGCAGGTAGGCGCCGACCACGTCGCCCTCGACGCGGGTCAGGCGGCGGATGTTGACGTTCTCGCCGGTCTTGGCGACCAGGGCCAGACGAGCTTCCTCACGCGCTTCGACCAGCGGAGCGGCGTCGGTCAGCTTCTCGTTGAAGGCCTTTTCCAGGCTCTCGGCGACGAAGCCCTTGAAGTCGTCCTGGAGGGCCAGGAAGTCGGTCTGGGAGTTGACTTCGATGATCACGGCGGCCTTGTTGTCGGCAGCGATCTTGACGGCGATCGAGCCTTCGGCGGCAATGTTGCCGGCCTTCTTGGCAGCCTTGATCGCACCGGCAGCGCGCATGTCGTCGATGGCCTTCTCGATGTCGCCGCCAGCGGCGGTCAGCGCCTTCTTGCACTCCATCATGCCCAAGCCGGTACGCTCGCGCAGTTCTTTAACCATGGCTGCAGTAATTTCTGCCATTTCGAAATCCTCTTGAGTGGTAGCTCTCAAAAAACCTTTGTGCCCGGCCTGCCGGGCAGAAACTCAAAGGTGGCAAAAAGGGGGCCTAGCCCCCTTCCTGCGCACCGTCGGACGTCTGAACGTCCCGGAATCAGCCTTCGGCGGATTCGGCCGGCGCTTCCTCGACGAACTCGTCGGCGCTGGTGGCAGCGCCCTGCTTGCCGCGGATTACCGCTTCGGCCATCGAGTTCAGGTAGAGTTGCACGGCGCGGATGGCATCATCGTTACCGGGAATTACATAGTCGACGCCTTCCGGGCTGCTGTTGGTATCGACAACGCCGATGACCGGGATGCCCAGCTTGTTGGCTTCGGTGATGGCGATGCGCTCGTGGTCGACGTCGATCACGAACAGAGCGTCCGGCAGGCCGCCCATGTCCTTGATGCCGCCCAGGCTGCGCTCGAGCTTCTCGAGGTCACGGCTGCGCATCAGGGCTTCTTTCTTGGTCAGCTTGTCGAAGGTGCCGTCCTGGGACTGGGTTTCCAGGTCGCGCAGGCGCTTGATCGACTGACGGATGGTCTTGTAGTTGGTGAGCATGCCGCCCAGCCAGCGATGGTCGACGTACGGCATGCCGCAACGAGCGGCTTCCTCGCGAACGATCTTGCCGGCGGAACGCTTGGTGCCGACGAACAGGATCTTGTTCTTGCCAGCGGCCAGGCGCTCAACGAAGGTCAGGGCCTCGTTGAACATCGGCAGGGTCTTTTCGAGGTTGATGATATGGATCTTGTTGCGCGCGCCGAAAATGAACTTGCCCATTTTCGGGTTCCAGTAACGGGTCTGGTGGCCGAAGTGCACACCGGCCTTCAGCATATCGCGCATGTTGACTTGGGACATGATAGTTCCTCGATAAGTCGGGTTAGGCCTCCACGCATCCCAATGACCAACCCTTGCGGGCACCCAGGCCATCGTGTCGATGCATGTGTGGGTTTGTGCTCCGGAAAAGGCCGCAGCCTCGGAGCGGGGCGCTTTATACCATAACCGTGGACGCAGTGAAACCCGCCGCGGATGGCCGGGCGGGAGTAGATCGGTCGGTCAGGTCTGCTAGAATCGCGTATTCCTTATTATTCATGCGTGCTTGCACGCCCGAAGAGAATTCGCATGACCGTCACCATCAAGACGCCGGACGATATCGAGAAGATGCGCATCGCCGGCCGCCTGGCCGCCGAAGTGCTGGAAATGATCGGCGAACACATCAAGCCCGGCGTGACCACCGAGGAGCTGGACCGCATCTGCCACGACTATATCGTCAACGAGCAGAAGGCGATTCCCGCCCCGCTGAACTACAAGGGCTTTCCCAAGTCGATCTGCACCTCGATCAACCATGTGGTCTGCCATGGCATCCCCAACGAGAAGCCGCTGAAGGAAGGCGACATCCTCAACGTCGACATCACCGTCATCAAGGACGGCTACCACGGCGACACCAGCAAGATGTTCCTGGTCGGCAAGACCCCGGAATGGGCCGACCGCCTCTGCCAGATCACCCAGGAATGCATGTACAAGGGCATTTCCGTGGTGCGTCCGGGCGCGCACCTGGGCGATATCGGCGAAATCATCCAGAAGCACGCGGAAAAGAACGGCTTCTCGGTGGTCCGCGAATACTGCGGCCATGGCATCGGCAAGGTGTTCCACGAGGAGCCGCAGGTCCTCCACTACGGTCGTGCGGGTACCGGCATCGAGCTGAAGGAAGGCATGATCTTCACCATCGAGCCGATGATCAACCAGGGCCGCCCGGAGACCCGCCTGCTCGGCGACGGCTGGACCGCGATCACCAAGGACCGCAAGCTGTCCGCGCAATGGGAGCACACCGTGCTGGTCACCGCCGATGGCTACGAGATCCTCACCCTGCGCAACGACGAAACCTTCCCGCGCACCTCGGCCGCCTGATCCGGCCCGGCTTTTGCTGCCAGCCGTGCGCCTCGACGCCCCGCCCCATTCCGGCGGGGCCGACGCCCCGATTCGGCGCAGTGCGCGCACCAATACAGCGCAAAAACGCACCAGGACGGGGCGCTCGCGTATCGAACCCAACCGCTAGCAGATAAAGGAAGGCCGCATGCCGCAGGTGGATCCCGAATTGTTCGATCGCGGGCAGTTCCAGGCGGAACTGGCCTTGAAGTCCAGCCCGATCGCCGCCTTCAAGAAGGCCATCCGGCAATTCCGCGAAGTGCTCGACAACCGCTTCAACAGCGGCCGCGACATCCGCCGCCTGATCGAAGATCGCGCCTGGTGCGTCGACCAGATCCTGCAACAGGCCTGGCAGCGCTTCGACTGGGGAGACGACGCCGACATCGCCCTGGTCGCCGTGGGCGGCTACGGCCGCGGCGAACTCCACCCCTACTCCGACGTCGACCTGCTGATCCTCCTCGACAGCGAGGACCAGGAGAGCTTCCGCGAGCCGATCGAAGGCTTCCTCACCCTGCTCTGGGACATCGGCCTGGAAGTCGGCCAGAGCGTGCGCTCGGTGCAGCAGTGCGCGGAGGAAGCGCGCGCCGACCTGACGGTGATCACCACCCTCATGGAGTGCCGCACCATCTGCGGCCCTGACAGCCTGCGCCAGCGCATGCTGCAGGTTACCGGCAGCGCGCACATGTGGCCGAGCAAGGAGTTCTTCCTGGCCAAACGCCACGAACAGCAGCGCCGCCACGCCAAGTACAACGACACCGAGTACAACCTCGAGCCCAACGTCAAGGGCTCCCCCGGCGGCCTGCGCGACATCCAGACCATCCTCTGGATGGCCCGCCGCCAGTTCGGCAGCCTCAACCTGCACGCCCTGGTGCGCGAAGGCTTCCTGGTGGAAAGCGAGTGCAGCATGCTGGCTTCCAGCCAGGAGTTCCTCTGGCGGGTCCGCTATGCCCTGCACATGCTCGCCGGGCGCGCCGAGGATCGCCTGCTGTTCGATCACCAGCGCAGCATCGCCCGTCTGTTCGGCTACGAAGACAACGACGTCAAGCTGGCGGTCGAACGCTTCATGCAGAAGTACTACCGGGTGGTGATGGCGATCTCCGAGCTGAACGACCTGATCATCCAGCACTTCGAGGAAGTCATCCTGCCCTGCGAGCAGCCGGTGCAGATCCAACCGCTGAACAGTCGCTTCCAGTTGCGCGACGGCTACATCGAGGTGACGCACCCGAACGTCTTCAAGCGCACCCCGTTCGCCCTCCTGGAAATCTTCGTGCTGATGGCACAGCACCCGGAAATCAAGGGCGTGCGCGCCGACACCATTCGCCTGCTGCGCGACAGCCGACACCTGATCGACGACGAGTTCCGCCACGACATCCGCAACACCAGCCTGTTCATCGAGCTGTTCAAGAGCAGCCAGGGTATCCACCGCAACCTGCGGCGGATGAACCGCTACGGCATCCTCGGCCGCTACCTGCCGGAGTTCGGCCATATCATCGGGCAGATGCAGCACGACCTGTTCCATATCTATACGGTGGACGCCCACACCCTCAACCTTATCAAGCACCTGCGCAAGCTGAATCGGCCGGAGATGGCCGAGAAATATCCGCTGGCGAGCAAGATCATCGATCGTCTGCCCAAGCCGGAACTGATCTACATCGCCGGTCTCTACCATGACATCGCCAAGGGCCGTGGCGGCGACCACTCGGAACTCGGTGCGGTGGACGCCGAGGCCTTCTGCCAGAGCCACCAGTTGCCGCTCTGGGACACCCAACTGGTGTCCTGGCTGGTGCAGAACCATCTGGTGATGTCGACCACCGCGCAACGCAAGGACCTCTCCGACCCGCAGGTGATCTTCGATTTCGCCCAACTGGTCGGCGACCAGACCCACCTCGACTACCTGTACGTGCTCACCGTGGCCGACATCAACGCCACCAACCCGACGCTCTGGAACTCCTGGCGCGCCAGCCTGCTCCGGCAGCTCTACACCGAGACCAAGCGCGCCCTGCGCCGCGGCCTGGAGAACCCGGTGGACCGCGAGGAGCAGATCCGCCAGACGCAGACCGCGGCCCTCGACCAACTGGTACGCAACGGCATCGACCAGGACGATGCCGAGCAGTTATGGAGCCAGCTCGGCGACGACTACTTCCTGCGCCACACCGCCGGCGACGTGGCCTGGCACACCGAGGCGATCCTCCAGCACCCGGACGACGGCACGCCGCTGGTGCTGATAAAGGAAACCACCCAGCGCGAGTTCGAGAGCGGTTCGCAGATCTTCATCTACGCCGCCGACCAGCACGATTTCTTCGCGGTCACCGTGGCCGCCATGGACCAGCTCAACCTGAGCATCCAGGACGCGCGGATCATCACCTCCACCAGCCAGTTCACCCTCGATACCTATATCGTGCTCGACGCCGACGGCGACTCCATCGGCAACAACCCGGAGCGCATCGCCGAGATCCGCGAGGGGCTTATCGACGCATTGAAGAACCCCGACGACTACCCGACCATCATCCAGCGCCGGGTGCCGCGCCAGCTCAAGCACTTCGCCTTCGCCCCGCAGGTGACCATCTCCACCGACGCGCTGCGCCAGGTCTCGGTGCTCGAAGTCATCGCCCCCGACCGCCCCGGCCTGCTGGCGCGGATCGGCGGCATCTTCCTGGATTTCGACCTGTCGGTGCAGAACGCCAAGATCGCCACCCTCGGCGAGCGCGTGGAGGACGTCTTCTACATCACCGATGCGCGCAACCAGCCGCTCGCCGACCCCGACCTGTGCAAACGCCTGCAGGCCGCCCTGGTCGAGCAGCTGTCACAAGACAACGGACGGGACACCCTGCCTACCCGGATAAACTTCTGAGAAGCCTTGCCAACGCCATGAATACCGCACTCGACAACCTCCAGCCCTACCCCTTCGAGAAGCTCCGCGCCCTGCTCGGCGGCGCCCGGCCGCCCGCGACGCTGAAGCCGATCGCACTGTCCATCGGCGAGCCCAAGCACCGCTCGCCGAGCTTCGTCGCCGAAACCCTGGCGGAGAACCTGGACCAGCTCGCGGTCTACCCGACCACCCTCGGCCTGCCGGCCCTGCGCGAAGCCATCGCGCGCTGGTGCGAGCGGCGCTTCTCGGTACCGGCCGGCTGGCTGGATGCGGCGCGCCACGTACTGCCGGTGAACGGTACCCGCGAGGCGCTGTTCGCCTTCACCCAGACCGTGGTCCGCCGCAGCGAGCCCGGCGAGGCGCCCGGCCTGGTGGTCAGCCCGAACCCGTTCTACCAGATCTACGAAGGCGCGGCGCTGCTCGCCGGAGCCGTGCCGCACTACCTGCCCTGCCGCGAGGAAAACGGCTTCAACCCCGATTTCGACGCGGTCGACGAGGCGACCTGGCAGCGCTGCCAGATTCTCTTCCTCTGCTCGCCGGGCAACCCCACCGGGGCCCTGGTACCGCTGGAGACCCTGAAGAAGCTGATCGCCCTAGTCGACCGCTACGACTTCGTGATCGCCGCCGACGAGTGTTACAGCGAACTCTACTTCGACGAAAACGCCCCGCCGCCCGGCCTGCTCAACGCTTGCGCCGAGCTGGGCCGCACGGACTTCAGCCGCTGCGTGGTGTTCCACAGCCTGTCCAAGCGCTCCAACCTGCCCGGCCTGCGCTCGGGCTTCGTCGCCGGCGACGCGGAGATCCTGAAGAAATTCCTCCTCTACCGCACCTACCACGGCTGCGCCATGCCGGTGCAGACCCAGTTGGCGAGCATCGCCGCCTGGAACGACGAGGTCCATGTGCGCGCCAACCGCAGCCTCTACCGCGAGAAATTCGACGCCGTGCTGGCGATCCTCGACGGCGTGCTCGACGTACAGCGCCCGGACGGCAGTTTCTACCTGTGGGCACGCACCCCGGTGGACGACACCGTATTCACCCGCGAACTGTTCGAGCAGCAGCACGTGACGGTGGTGCCGGGTTCCTACCTGTCGCGCGAGGTGGACGGCGAGAACCCCGGCGCCAACCGCGTGCGCATGGCCCTGGTGGCACCACTGGCCGAGTGCGTCGAAGCCGCCGAGCGCATCCGCGACTACCTGCGGGCGCGCTGAAGCCTGCGCGGAGAAACGAAAAGGG
>NZ_SCND01000110.1:0-15634 GCF_005503585.1 Pseudomonas sp. 2VD | reverse complement strand
GTCGTCGGCAGCGTCAGATGTGTATAGAGACAGGCATCGCCGCCTGCCCAGAGCTGGAACTGATCCTGGTCAGCGCTACCGGCACCAACAACATCGATCTCGCTGCCGCTCGCGAGCGCGGTATCGTCGTCGCCAACTGCCATGGCTACGGCACGCCCTCGGTAGCCCAGCACACCCTCGCGTTGCTACTGGCCCTGGCTACGCGCCTGCCGGACTACCAGCAGGCGGTACGCAGCGGCCGCTGGCAGCAATCCAGCCAGTTCTGCCTGCTGGACTTCCCCATCGTCGAACTGGAAGGCAAGACCCTCGGCCTGCTCGGCCATGGCGAACTGGGCGGGGCGGTGGCGCGGCTGGCGGAGGCGTTCGGCATGCGCGTGCTGCTCGGTCAGTTGCCAGGACGGCCCGCCCGGGCGGACCGCCTGCCGCTTGGCGAACTCCTGCCACGGGTCGACGCCCTGACCCTGCACTGCCCGCTGACCGAGGACACCCGCGGGATGCTCGGCGCCGCCGAACTGGCGCTGATGAAGCCTGGCGCCTTCCTGGTCAATACCGCCCGTGGCGGCCTGGTCGACGAACAGGCGCTGGCCGACGCCCTGCGCGGCGGCCACCTGGGCGGCGCCGCCACCGACGTGCTCAGCGTCGAGCCGCCGAGAAACGGCAATCCGCTGCTGGCCCCCGACATCCCGCGCCTGATCGTCACCCCCCATAACGCCTGGGGCAGTCGCGAGGCGCGGCAGCGCATCGTCGGCCAACTGGCGGAAAACGCAGAGGCATGGAAGGCCGGGCGCGCCCTGCGGGTAGTCAACGCCGGCTGATACGGCGCTGCGGGCACCGCGCACGGATGAACGGCGATCCTCGCCGACAATCCATGCGGGTATGCCAGGCCCAAGCCTGTTAAGATTTCCCATTTTTTCCGGAGCCCGCATGGACCCTCGCAGTGAAGTGCTGCTGCGCCAGCGCCACCTCTTCGCGACCCCGCTGCTGCTGGCCGGCCTGCCCGCCGACGACCTGCTCGCCGAGCTACCGCAGGCCCAGGGCTGGAGCTGGCACGCCGGCGAGCAGGCGCAGCTGGACGCCCGCTTCCCCGGCCGTAGCCGTTTCGACACGCGCGCGCCGATCGGCGCCTGGACTTCGGCCGTTCTGTTCCTGCCCAAGTCCCGCGAACTGACCGACTACCTGCTGGCCAGCCTGGCCGCCCGCCTGCCCGGCGGCGAACTCTTCCTGGTCGGCGAAAAGCGCGGCGGGATCGAGCGCGCGAGCAAGCAGTTGGCCGCCTACGGCAAGCCCCGCAAACTGGATAGCGCGCGGCATTGCCAGCTCTGGCAGGTGCGTATCGAACAGGCGCCGGCCGAGCCCGACCTGCACGCCCTGGCCCAGCGCTACAGCCTGCCGCTGGCCGATGGCGAGCTGCAGGTGGTGAGCCTGCCGGGGGTGTTCAGCCATGGCCGCCTGGATCGCGGCAGCGCGCTGCTGCTGGGGCAACTGCAAGCCCTGCCCGGCGGCCATCTGCTGGACTTCGGCTGCGGTGCCGGCGTACTCGGGGCGGTCCTCAAGCGTCGCTACCCCGCCAGTCGCCTGAGCCTGCTCGACGTCGACGCCTTCGCTGTCGAGAGCAGCCGACTGACCCTCGCCGCCAACGGCCTGGACGGCGAAGTGATCGCCGCCGACGGCATCGACGGCGCGCCGCGCGAACTCGCCGCGATCGTCAGCAACCCGCCCTTCCACCAGGGCGTGCACACCGACTACCAGGCCTCCGAGCGCCTGCTGCAACGCGCCGCCGAGCACCTGGCGCCGGGCGGCGAACTGCGCCTGGTCGCCAACAGCTTCCTGAAGTACCCGCCGTTGATCGAACGCCACCTCGGCCCCTGCCGGACACTCGCCGAAGGCGACGGTTTCCGCATCTACTCCGCCCGTCGCTCCTGATTTCTGCCTGGAACCCTGTGAATGAAGCTTTTCCTCTCCCTGCCCGCACGCCCGCAGCCAGCCCCTTCCGTGACCATCCGCCGGGAGGCCGCCGATGACTGACCTGAACACCAGCCAGGGCCAGCAACTGCGGCGGGTGCTCAAGCCGCGCCACCTGAACATGATCGCCATCGGCGGCTCCATCGGCACCGGGCTGTTCGTCGCCTCCGGGGCCACCGTGGCCACCGCCGGGCCCGGCGGTGCGCTGCTTTCCTACGCCCTGATCGGGCTGATGGTGTACTTCCTCATGACCAGTCTCGGCGAGATGGCCGCCTACATGCCCGTTTCCGGCTCGTTCTGCACCTATGGCAGCCGGTTCGTCGAAGATGGCTTCGGTTTCGCCCTCGGCTGGAACTACTGGTACAACTGGGCGGTGACCATTGCCGCGGAACTGGTGGCGGCGCAACTGGTGATGAGTTTCTGGTTCCCCGAGGTGCCGGGCATCTACTGGAGCGCGATCTTCCTGGGCATCATGTTCGGCCTCAACGTGATTTCCGCGCGTGGCTTCGGCGAGAGCGAATTCTGGTTCGCCCTGATCAAGGTAGTCACGGTGGTGATCTTCATCGGCGTCGGCCTGGCGACCATCTTCGGCATCATGCATGGCGTGGAGTCGCCCGGCTTCAGCAACTTCACCATGGGCGACGCGCCCTTCGTCGGCGGCTTCCAGGCAATGGTCGGGGTGGCGATGATCGCCGGCTTCTCGTTCCAGGGCACCGAGTTGATCGGCATCGCCGCCGGTGAATCGGAAAATCCGCGGAAGAACATCCCGATCGCCATTCGCCAGGTGTTCTGGCGCATCCTGATGTTCTACATCCTGGCGATCTTCGTGATCGGCATGCTGATTCCCTACACCGACCCGAACCTGCTGAAGAACGATGCCAGCGACATCAGCGTGTCGCCCTTCACCCTGCTCTTCGAGCGCGCCGGCTTCGCCGCGGCGGCCGGAGTGATGAACGCGGTGATCCTCTCGGCGATCCTCTCCGCCGGCAACTCCGGCATGTACGCCTCGACCCGGATGCTCTACAACCTCGCCCTCGAGGGCAAGGCACCGCGCCTGTTCTCCCGTGTCTCGCGCAGCGGCGTGCCACGCAATGCGCTGTACGCCACTACCCTGGTCGGCGCCCTGTGCTTCCTCACTTCGGCCTTCGGCGACAGCACCGTCTACACATGGCTGCTGAACACCTCGGGCATGTGCGGCTTCATCGCCTGGCTGGGCATCGCCATCTCCCACTATCGCTTCCGCAAGGGCTACCTGGCCCAGGGCGGCCGCCTGGAAGACCTGCCCTACCGGGCCAAGCTGTTCCCCTTCGGCCCGCTGTTCGCCTTCGCCCTGTGCATGGTCATCACCCTCGGGCAGAACTACCAGGCGCTGGTGGGCGAACGCATCGACTGGATCGGCCTCCTCGCCACCTACATCAGCCTGCCGCTGTTCCTGGCGATCTGGCTGGGATACCGCTGGAAGAAGCGCGCGCGCTTCGTTCGCTACCACGAAATGGACGTCAGCCCGACCAATACCTGATTCACCCTGCCGCCCAGCGATTCCTCGCGGATCGCTGCGGATGCCGGCACGTTTCCTTGCGATCAGGCTCCCTCGCCGCCCTCCCGGACGAAAGTTTCCGTCCTGGGCTTGCCCAAGCCGCCCGGCTTGGGCAGAATGCGCCCCGTCCTAGGGGAGTAGTCTCCCGCGAGCGCCGCACCGGCCTCGCCCGGCACGCGTCAACACACTTGGTCCGCAGACCATGGCGCGCGCGACCCAAGCCTGCCCAGACAGGCCAAGGGTTTGACAAGACCTATGACACGCACGATCTGACCCGGGGCGGGCAGATGGCGCGTGTCATGGTGATTGGTCGACCCGCCCCTTAGGAAGCCTGATGGAATCGCTGTTCGTCCCTACCCTGATCGTTGCCCTCGCGGAAATCGGCGACAAGACCCAGTTGCTGGCACTCCTGCTCGCGGCGCGTTTCCGCAAGCCGTGGCCGATCATCGCCGGCATCGTCGCCGCCACCCTGGCCAACCATTTCGCTGCCGGCGCGGTGGGCGCCTGGGTCGCCAGCTTCTTCTCGGAAGCCACCCTCAGCTGGATCCTCGCCGCCTCCTTCATCGCCGTCGCCCTGTGGACGCTGGTACCGGACAAGCTCGACGACGAAGAGTCCGGACTGAAGAAATACGGCCCCTTCCTCACCACCCTGATCGCGTTCTTCCTCGCCGAGATGGGCGACAAGACCCAGGTCGCCACGGTCATGCTGGCCGCCCAGTATCCGCATTTCTGGCTGGTGGTGATCGGCACCACCCTGGGCATGCTGATCGCCAACGTACCGGTGGTACTGATCGGCAACCTGGCCGCCGATAAGCTGCCGCTGACCCTGATCCGCCGCCTGGCCGCGGCCGCCTTCGCCGCACTTGGCCTGTACGCCGCCTGGCACGCCGCGCAATTGACCGGCTGGCTCTGAAGGACTGCGCCGCCGGGCCCGGGATGGCTGGGCGGCCAATGCAAAATGCATAGGAGCGGCTACAGTTCAGGCAGGCACCGGATGCCTGCCCCACCACTCGCCCACGAGAGCCGGAGATGCCCTCACACGACCTGAAACGACTCGCCCGCCATCACATCGAGCTGTCCTGGAACAAGGGCCGCATGGCGTTGGTGGAGCAGTTGCACAGCAAGGATTTCCTCTACAAAAGCTCGTTCATCGGCCATCCCCTGGATACCGCCGGCTATATCCGCCTGCTGCAGGACATCCGCACGGCGATGCCGGACCTGGAGGTCGTGGTCGAAGACTGCATCGGCGAGGAACGCAAGGTGTTCACCTGGAGCACGCTGATCGGCACCATCGTCCGGCCGACCCTGGGCTATCCGGCCAGCGACAAGGTGCTGAGCATTTCCGCGATGGGCTTCTGGGTGTTCAACCCGCAGGGCCAGTTGCAGGAGCTGTGTACCATGTTCGACATGGAGAGCTTTCGCGCCCAGCTGGGACTGCAGACCCGGCCCTTCGCGGAAAAAGCGCTGCCCTAGCCAACCGTCCTAGGCATTGAAATAGCCGTTGTCGCGGAACCAGTCGATGGCGCGCAGCAGGGTGTCGTCGAGGGCGGTGGTGGAGAAGAAGCCGAGTTCCTCGCGGGCCTTGCGTCCATCGAGGAACTGCCCACCAGCCATCACCTCGATGGCGGTTTCGTCGAGCAGCGGCAACTGGCCGCTGACCCGGTAGCGCAAGCGGCCCAGGGTGGCCAGCGCGCGAGCCATGGCCATCGACATCGGCTGCGGCGCAGGCTGGCCGAGCAGCTCGGCGATACGCCGGGTCAGGTCGGCCATTTCCAGGTTGTGCCCGGTCAGCAGGTAGCGCTCGCCGATACGCCCGCGCTCAAGGGCCATCAGCAGGCCGCGCCCGGCTTCGGCGGCATCGATGACGTTACGCTGGCCGGCGACGTAGTGGGTCATCTCGCCATTGCCGATGGCGGTGATCACGCGTCCGGTGGTCGGGCCGATGTCCAGTTCGCCGAGTACCATGCCGGGGATCCCGATCACCACCGGCAGGCCGTTGCGCGCCTGCTCCCGGGCCTGCTCGTCGAGCGCCCATTTGCACAGCACGTAGGAACTCTTGCCGCTCGGCAGGCTGTCGTAGAACAACCCCTCGTGCCCCGGTAGTCCCTGGGGATGCCGGGGCATGGCATATGCCGAACCGACGTAGAGGATGCGCGGCACCCTGGCCTGCAGGCAGGCGGCATAGAACGGGTTGGTCTGGCCCAGCGCGCTGGCCACTTCCTCCTGCCAGCGGCGCGGCCGCGAAGGATAGTAGCCGGCGCTGAAGATCACCCCGTCGAGGCCGCGCAGGGCGCGTTCCAGGCCGGCGTGGTCGAGCATCTCGGCGACCCGGCACTCGGGCTCCAGATAGGCGAGACGCTGGATCTGCGAAGAAGGACGGTGGATCAGCACCAGATCGTGACCGGCGGCCCTGATGGCGCGCGCGGCGTGATGTCCCAGCAGGCCGGTGGCTCCGAGTACGGCGTATTTCACATGAGCTCCAGGGCGTGAGAGTGGCTGTTCGTCCACGGGTCCCGCAAGCGGGTCGGCCAGCAGTCTAGGCCGAACGCCGGCGAGATACCAAACAGCAGGTTACGGAAATACACAACAGGCGTTTCCGATGGTAAGCCTGTCGGCGCGCCGGCCGCCCCCCGCGACCGCGCGCCCTGGCCTCACTTGCCGCGCCTGGCCTGCTGGTACAGCGGCATCACCTTGGGAATCGCGGCCTGGAGATTGGCCATCCGCGAACTGTCGGAGGGGTGGGTGCTGGTGAACTCGGGCTGGCTGGCACCGCCGCTGGCCTTGCCCATCTTCTGCCAGAGGGTGATCGCCGCTTCCGGGTTGTAGCCGGCGCGGGCGGCCAGCTCGAGACCGATCAGGTCGGCTTCGTTCTCGTTGGCACGACTGTTGGGCAGGGTCATCAGGTAGTCGACGCCGGTATTGGCCAGTTGCAGGCTTTCCTGGCCGAGGCCGGCCAGGGCGCCGATCTGGCTGGCCACCTGCACGCCGTAGGCCTTGGACATGGCCTCGCGCCCATGCTCGCGCAGGGCGTGAGCGATCTCGTGGCCCATCACCGCGGCGATCTCGTCGTCGGTGAGCTTCAGCTTGTCGATCAGCCCGGTGTAGAAAATGATCTTGCCGCCGGGACCGCAGTTGGCGTTGAGTTCGTCGCTCTTCACCACGTTGACTTCCCAGTTCCAGCTGGTGGCGTCCGGGCGGAAGGCGGCGGTCTGCGGGATCAGCCGCTGGGCGATCGCCTTGACTCGCCGCGCGTCGGCACTGCTGGTATCGAGCACGCCGGCGCTTTTCGCCTCGCCGAGAGTCTTCTGGTACGACTGGGCGTACATCTGGTCGACTTCCTGGCTGGACAACATGCTGAACATGTATTGCTTGCGGTCGACGCCGACGGCGCCGCCGCTGGTGGTGTTCACTGCCTGGCAACCAGCGAGCAGCAGCGCGCCGGCGAGGGTGGCGAATCGGAAGGGATGAGCCATGGTCCTTTGTTCTCCTCTGAAGGCCGAGCGCATGGTAGGCCGCGCCTCGAGCGCCGGCAACAGCCGTTGGCGAGGAAATCTCCATCGGCCGATTAAGGATTTGCCGCCCTCTTGCCGATAACCTCGCCAGAGACAATTCCAACAAGGGTCGGAAGTCCCATCATGAAGCTCAAGTCGATCCAGTTTTCTGTCGCCGCCCTCGCCGGCGCCAGCGTTCTAAGCGTCGTCGTGGTGTTGGTGCTGTATGCCCTGTTCGCCGGCGCGCGAACCCAGGAACTGGTGCAGCAACGCACCCAGGGCCTGTTGGAGAAGGTCATCAACGAGCGCCTGGTGGCCCTGGCCCGCGCCCAGGTCAGCCAGATCCAGCGCGAGCTGGAGTATCCGCTGACGGTGGTCCACGGCCTGGCCAACAGCACCCGCCTGCTCGGCGAGCCGGGCGCCGACGGCATGCCGCAGCTGAACGCCAGCCGCGACGAAATCTCCGCGCTGCTGCGCAGCACCGTACAGAACAACCCCAAGCTGCTCGACACCTTCATGGCCTGGGAAGCCAATGCCTTCGATACCGATGCCGCCTTCGCCGGGCAACCCGGCAAGGGCTACGGCCCGGACGGTCGCTACCTGCCCTGGTGGTATCGCGGCGCCGACGGCAAGCCGATCGTCGAGGCCATGACCGACAGTATCGATAGCGAAAAGCTGCTGCCCACCGGGGTGCGCGAGAACGAATTCTACGCCTGTCCGAAAGAGAACAAGCGTCCCTGCATCATCGACCCGGCTCCCTACGAAATGGGCGGCAAGACCGTGATGATGTCGTCCTTCAACGTGCCGATCATGGTTGGCGACCAGTTCCGCGGCGCAGTCGGCGCCGACCTCTCGCTGGCCTTCATCCAGGACCTGCTCAAGCGCGCCGACCAGCAGCTCTACGATGGCGCCGGGGAAATGGCGCTGATCGCCAGCAACGGCCGCCTGGTGGCCTACACCCGCGACGACAGCAAGCTCGGCGAGCCCGCCGGCAGCGTCCTCGACGGCAACGAAGTGGACAACCTGAAGAACCTCACGATCGACCAGCCGCTCTACGACATCGACGCCGAGCACGGTCACATCGAGCTGTTCCTGCCTTTCACCATCGCCGACAGCGGCGTGCGCTGGACCCTCATGCTGCAGATTCCCCAGGCGGCGGTATTCGGCGAACTGCAGCAACTCCAGGGCGAGCTGAGCGACCAGCGCCAGCAGGATATCCTCGGCATGAGCCTGGCCGGTCTGGTGGTAGCGGCCCTCGGCCTGCTGGTGGTCTGGCTGGTCGGCTACGGCATCGCCCGGCCGCTGCGCCAACTGGTCGGCATGCTCGACGACATCGCCCAGGGCGAAGGCGACCTCACCCGCCGCCTGAGCAGCGAGCGCGCCGACGAGCTGGGCTCCATCGCCAAGGGCTTCAATACCTTCCTTGGCAAGCTGCAGAACATGATCGGCCAGGTGGTGCAATCGGTGCAGAAGGTCAGCGACTCCTCGGAGCACACCGCCGACATCGCCATCCGTACCAACCAGGGCGTGCAGCAGCAACTGGCGGAGATCGAACTGGTGGCCACCGCGGTCCACGAGATGACCGCCACCGCCCAGGACGTGGCGCGCAACGCCACCCACGCCGCCGAGGCAGCCAACCACGCGGACCAGGCCGCGCACCAGGGCAAGCAGATCGTCGAAAGCAGCTCGGCGGCGATCCAGGCCCTGGCCAGCGAGATCGGCCGCGCGGTCGGAGTGGTGCAGAACCTGGCCAAGGACAGCGAAAACATCAACGCGATCCTGGTGGCGATCCGCGGTATCGCCGAGCAGACCAACCTGCTCGCCCTCAACGCCGCCATCGAGGCCGCCCGCGCCGGCGAGCAGGGTCGCGGTTTCGCGGTGGTGGCCGACGAGGTACGCAACCTGGCGCAGAAGACCCAGCAGGCCACCGAAGAAATCCAGAGCATGATCCAGCAGTTGCAGCAGGGCACCCGCGACGTGGTGAAGGTCATGCAGGACAGCCAGGACCGCACCGACGACAGCGTGCGCCATGCGCGCCAGGCGGCCGAAGCGCTGGAGTCGATCACCCAGGCGGTATCGGTGATCAACGACATGAACACCCAGATCGCCAGCGCCGCCGAGGAGCAGAGCGCGGTGGCCGAGGACATCAACCGCAACGTCGCCAACATCGGCCAGGTCGCCAACCAGGTGGCCGGCGGCGCCGACGAGGCCTCGCAGGCCAGCGCCGAGCTGACCCGCCTGGCCGAGCAGCAGCGGCGCCTGGTGAATCAGTTCAGGGTCTAGCGTCAGGCCGGGGTCAGGCACTCCGGCCCGTCGGTTTCAGGCTTGTTGACGAAGCCGGCCAGGGCCACGCTGCGCAGGTTCGGCTGGGGCTTGGCGAGCAGGCTGATCAGCGCCGGCAGCGGCGTGTCCGGAGCCAGCCAGGCATCCTGCTCGGCCTCGTCAAGCAGCAGCGGCCGGCGGAACTCGGCGGCCGCCTGGGATACCTGGGCCACGCTGAGCCAGGTCTGTCCCTGCACCGGATAGGCCTCCCAGATGCCGGCGAAGAACAACAGGCGCTCGCCGGTGGAAACCCAGTACGGACGCTTGCGCACCCCGCGCCATTCATAGAAGCCGTTGGCCGGCAGCAGGCAGCGGCGCTGCTGGAACGCCTCGCGGAACATCGGTTGCTCGGCGAGGGTTTCCGCCCGCGCGTGGCTGGGCGTACGCGACAGGTCGGTGAGCCAGGCCGGGGTCAGCCCCCAGCGCGCCAGGTCGGCGCGGCGCGCACCGGCGTCCTCGCGAACCATCAGCACCTGGTTCGCCGGAGAAATGTTCCAGTGCGCCCGCCAATCCGCCGGAAAGCCCGGCAGGGCCGCCAGCGACGGATTCCAGCGGAACAGGGCGTAACGACCACTCATGCTTGGCACTGCCTGGTGAAGGAAAGCCGCACAGTGTAACCCGAAGCGCCACACTGGCCTTGCCGAACGCAAGCTGAATGAAACCCAATCTTAACTTGACGCGCCTATCCTCCAGGCTTATGGTGCCGCCCGCATTCTGTAACCCACACAGGAGTCCTGCATTGGACAACAGCCCTAGTCGATTGCGACAGGTCCATCCGGCGAGCTAGTCCAGCAGAACCCTCTGCCACTGCCTCGCCGAACATGGCGGACAGTGGCGATCCGCATCCCGACCGGGATGACGCATCCCCATTTTCCCTTCGTGTCCCTTCCCTCGCGCCATCCGCGCAGCGGGAAGCCGCGGTCCTGCGCAATCCATCGTCCTTTATCCGCGCGGACCGACGGCCCGCGCCAGCTCCGGCCGTCGGCCGGCAACGAGGTGAAACATGGATTGGAAAGTATTTCTCCTGCGCGTCGCGGTCGCGCTGGTCCTGGGCGCCCTGATCGGCGCCGAACGCCAGCTGCGCCAACGCCTCACCGGCCTGCGCACCAATGCGCTGGTCAGCACTGGCGCCTGCCTGTTCGTGCTGATGACCCAGGGCGTGCCCGGCCTGGCCGGCGACGCTTCGCGGATCGCCGCCTATGTGGTTTCCGGGATCGGCTTCCTCGGCGGCGGCGTGATCATGCGCGACGGCCTCAACGTGCGCGGCCTGAACACCGCAGCCACCCTCTGGTGCACCGCCGCCATCGGCGTCCTGTGCAGCATGGGCCTGCTGCTGGAGGCCACGCTCGGCAGCCTGGTGGTGCTCTGCGCCAACATCCTGTTGCGCGACATCGCCCAACGCCTGAACCGCCAGGACGTGTTGCCGGCCAGCGAGGCCGAGCAACGCTACGAAGTGCAGATCGTCTGCCGCGCCGAGGACGAGATCCAGGTTCGCAGCCTGATGCTGCACAGCCTCGGCAGCAGCGACCTGCGCCTGCAATCGCTGCACAGCGAGGATCTGGACAACCCGGCCAAGCTGGAAGTCCGCGCCGAACTGCTCGGCACTCCCGAGGCTCCGGCGCAGCTGGAACGCCTGGTCAGCCGGGTCAGCCTGGAGAAGGGCGTCAGCTCGGTGCGCTGGCAGGTCTTCGAACTGGCGGCCGACTGAGCGGCGGCCGCCTCAACACAACAGGCTGCCGGGGCCGCAGGGCTCCGGCGGCTCCTCGGCCAGCGGGGCGGCGGCGTTGTAGGCGAGGATCAGTTCCCGCGCCCGCTCCGTCTGCTCGTCCGCCACCAACAACGCCAGCAGTCCGCCAGGCGGCAGTTCGCCGATGGCGCCGACTAGGTGGCGGCCGCTGACATGGGCGGCGATCCCTTCGCTGGCGAGCATTCCCACCAGCATCTCGGCTTCCAGCAGGTCGGCCGGCTCATATACGCGCTGCATCAGTCATCCTCCCGGCGGACGTTCAGTGACCAGTCCTGCCCATCGGTGCGCAGGTCGAACAGGATCGGCCGGCAGCACACCGGGCAGTCCTCGTAGTACTGCTGGTCGCCGGCGCTCAGGTCGAGCAGCGCCTCGGCCGGTTCCCCGCAGTAAGGGCAGCTATAGGCCTGGCTTTCGAGCATCGCTGCACCCCCTATGAGTTCCGTTTATAATCGCGCGGTTCAATTTTCGGCCACCCCCTGGGCGGCCTTCGCAGCATCCATATGGAACCAGAAAGCATGATGGGCGAGTTCGAAGCCATCCGACCCTACAGTGACGCCGAAGTCCCCGCGGTATTGCAACGCCTCCTGAGCGACGACGCCTTCCTCGGCGCCCTGGTCCGCTACCGCTTCCCGCGCCTGGCCGGTCCCCTCGGTTGGCTGCTCAAACCTCTTATAGCCCATCGCCTGGCCCGCGAGGTCACCGGCATCCGCAGCGTCGCCACGCTACAGGACAAGTTCGAGCCCTACGTCGACCACACCATCGAGAAGGCCACCGATGGCGTCACCTACTCCGGGGTCAATCGCCTCAAGCCAGGCTGCGCCTACCTGTTCATCGCCAACCACCGCGATATCGTGATGGACCCGGCCTTCGTCAACTACGCCGTGTACCACGCCGGCCTGCCGACCCCGCGCATCGCCATCGGCGACAACCTGCTGCAGAAATCCTTCGTCAGCGACCTGATGCGCCTGAACAAGAGCTTCATCGTGCACCGTTCGCTGAGCGGCCGGCGCGAGAAGCTCGCCGCCTACCAGACGCTCTCCGCTTACATCAACCACTCGATCCGCGAGGACCGCCAGTCGGTGTGGATCGCCCAGGCCGAAGGGCGGGCCAAGGACGGCGACGACCGTACCGACTCGGCGATCCTCAAGATGTTCCACATGAGCCGCAAGGACGAACCCTTCGCCGAAATGGTGCGCGCCCTGCATTTCATCCCGGTGTCGATCAGCTACGAATACGACCCCTGCGACCTGGCCAAGGCCCGCGAGTTGCACACCCGCGCCAGCACCGGCGAATACCGCAAGGCGCCGGGCGAGGACGATGCCAGCATCGCCCTGGGCATCACCGGCTACAAGGGCCGCGTGCACATCAACTTCGGCGCCGAACTGGAGGGCGAGTTCAGCGACGCCAAGCAGTTGGCCGCCGAACTGGACCGGCAGATCCTCGGCAACTACCGTCTGTTCCCGGTGCACTACCTGGCCTACGAGATGAGCGAGAACCGCGACCCGGGCCTCGCCGTCCCCACGGCCGAGAGCCTGTTCGGCAGCGAAGAACTGGAGAAGGCGCGCAAGGAATGGAACCGCCGCCTGGAGCAATGCCCGGCCGAGCAGCGCCCCTGGCTGGTGCTGCAATACGCCAACCCGGTACTCAACCAATACCGGATCAAGCAGCAATCCTGAAGACGAAAGCCCGGCGCCGCCGGGCTTCTCCATCGGACAACGGCTTCGAACCCGCAGACGGTTATCCGCGTGCGGTTCGGCTCGCCGAGGCAGGCCCTCTCAGAACCGCGTGCTGGCCCAGCTGACCAGCAGCGCCAGGCCCAGGCAGGCGGCGCCGAATCGGTAGAAGAACAGGTTGATCCGCAGGGTCGCCTCGTCCATCGGCAATGCCTCCTCCCCCGCCTCGCCCTCCGCGGCCCAGCGCGCCAGGGCGCGACGCTCGCGTGCGCGGGTGGCCAGCAGCAGCCAGGCGCCGGCGACACCGAAGAACAGCGCAAGGCCGTTCACGGCCTGCGCGGGATGGGCGAGGAACAGCGCCCACAAGGCTTGCAAGGACATCGATAACCTCCGCAACAGGACAACACGCCGGGGCTACCGAGTAACGCCTTGGGTGAGCTGATGACAGGACGGACCGTCGGGGACGGCGGGGAAGGACTGGTCGAATTCTATCCAGAATGCATGAGCGACGGCCAGCGACGACCGGGTTGTCGCGACGAAGCGCAGCGGTTAGCAGCAATCCGTCTAAAAAAGGCGCGGCCTCGCCAGCGTGACCGGCTAGTCTGAAAGTGCTTTGCCGGTCACAGAACCCCACCCAGGCAAACGACAACACAGGAGAGTCGTCATGCTGGAAACCGCACCCCACGAACATAACTATCTGATCGACCACCTGGACGAGATCGAGGCCGTGATCGTCGATCTTTCCTTCAATGTCCAGGACGACCGCTGGCTGGTGTACTGCACCGCCTGCGGCCATGAACACCTCGACCTGCCTGAGACCGACGAACGCATCAGCATCGGCGAGCCGGACCCGTTCCACCAGGCCGCCTGAGTTTCCCGAGCGCATGAAAAAGCCCGGCATCCGCCGGGCTTTCTCGTTACCGCCGGCTCATTGCTGGCCGAGGGTCTGAGCGATGGTCGGGTCCTTGAATACGCGGGTCAGGGCGTCGCTGAGCACCTCGCTGACCAGCTTGCTGTTGGTCGCCTGGTTCGGCGCCATACCGAAGCGCTGGTTCAGCGAGGCGCCGTAGCGACCGGTGTAACGCCGGCTGCTGTTCTGCACGTCGGCGCGGAAGGTCGCGGTGATGTCGGCCTGGGTGACGTAGACGCCGTCCTTCGGCGACTGGTACTTCAGCTCGGCCAGGGTCAGGGTCAGTTGCGGCGCGTTGTAGGCGTTGGCCGAAGGCGTGTAGCCGAGCAGGCGCACGGCCGTCTCGGCCTGGGCCTGGAGCTTGGGCACCACGTCCTCGCTACGGACGGTCAGGGTGCTGGTATCGGCGTAGAGGCCGCCGCGGGTGCCCAGGGACGGGCCGGGACGGCCATCGACCACCTTGACCACCACCGGCTGGCCATGGCCGACGGCGGTCAACGGTCCTTTAAGGACCGGTTGCGGGTCCAGTTGTTGCGGGCTCAGGGCGCAGCCGCCGAGAACCAGGGCGCTTGCGGTCATCAGGCTGAGCAACAGGCGATGCAGCATGCTCATCTCTCCATGGGTTGGGCACGAATGGCCGGCAGTATAACGGCGCCGCGAAGGCACCGCAGCATTGCCTTGGACGTTCGCCACGGGGCGCGGTTCCTCGCCTGTGGCAGGTGGCGCAGGGCACGCATGCCCGGCGTTTGGCAGATACGGCGCGGCGGATTGTCCCAGGGGGCTTTCGCCGGCGGGCACTTCGTGACCGGGAATGGGAAAAAAGTCTAAGGAGCGGGGTATTTTTTGATTTTCACCGTTATAATCGCCCCCCGATTATAAGGACGCCTCCTGATCGGGTTCCGGCCCCCGCGCCATCCCCCCACAGAGAGCCGCCAGTAGAGCGCTGCCCCATGAGGCAGACGCCCTGAAACGCCTGTAGCGAGTTTTTCGGCAAGGAATGCCGCATGACCCCGCACGATTCTGCGAAGGCATGCCCGCGACAGACGAGCCCTTCCGGCCCATGTCTCCAAAAGAGCGTGGATCGAAGGTATTTCACTACTTCACGAGAGTGTGGCGAGCAATGAAGAGTTTTGCGTCGGTAAGTGCGCCATTAGCGCTTGAAACAGCCCCCCGCAGACGCGACCGCAGCGGATACCTCATGACCAGAGCCTGACGGCCCGTTCCGTCGCGAATGTGCTTGCACGACCGGATGCCCGCATGGGCCAGCCAGGCTGCCAGATCGCCAGCCCCGCGCCCGGCATCCATAGGCGATGACGCCCGGCGTCCCGCCGTTGTTGCGAAGAATCGGACATGACGGCTCCCTCCGCCGCTGCCTGCCGGCCCGTACCGGCCTCGGCCCCGCCCCGTCTGTCGTCAATTTGGTGCTGAAGATTTTGGAGAAGCGTTAATGGCGCAAAACGATCACGAAACAGTCGACATGCTGCTGGTAGGCGCCGGCATCATGAGCGCGACCCTGGCGGTCCTGCTCAAGGAACTCGACCCCAACCTGAAGATGGAAGTCGTCGAACTCCAGGAGTCCGGCGCGATCGAAAGCTCCAACCCGTGGAACAACGCGGGCACCGGCCACGCCGGCCTGTGCGAGCTGAACTACACCCCGCAGTCGGCCGACGGCAGCATCGACATCAAGAAAGCCGTGGGCATCAACACCATGTTCGAGGTGTCGAAGCAGTTCTGGTCGCACCTGGTCGCCAAGGGCACCTTCGGCTCGCCGAAGACCTTCATCAACCCGGTACCGCACCTGAGCTTCGTGCGCGGCAGTGAAGGCATCGCCTACCTGAAGAAGCGCTTCGAATCGCTGACGAAGCACCACGCTTTCGAGACCATGGTCTACTCCGAGGACAAGGCCACCCTCGCCGAGTGGATGCCGCTGATGATGCCGGGTCGTCCGGCCGACGAAGCGATCGCCGCGACCCGCGTCGAGGGCGGTACCGA
>NZ_SCND01000010.1:0-41524 GCF_005503585.1 Pseudomonas sp. 2VD | reverse complement strand
GTCCAAGGGGGGGGGGGCAATGAGGTATTTTCGAGACAAATACCCCATTTAACGTATATGATTGTCCCATTTGACAGCCCGGACTTACATTTCCATGCACTCGCTTACCCCCGAGTACCTCGCCGCGCTTCGCTTCGATGGCATTCAGGCGGCTACGCTGCGGTCACTGGGTGAGTACCAAGGCAAGCAACAGCTATACGCTGCGCAGTCGCCTGAAGCTCTCAAGGGTCTACGCCAGATCGCGGTGGTTGAATCCACCGAGTCCTCTAACCGGCTGGAAGGTGTTGTCGTCGCGCCCTCGCGGTTGAAGTCCCTGGTCAACCGCAACGCAACGCCAAAGAGTCGCTCGGAACAGGAGATTGCTGGCTACCGCGACGCCTTGGCGCTGCTCCACGAGTCCGCCACAGACATGCCCTTCACCGAAGGCGTGGTGCTGCAACTGCATACCATGCTTTACCGCTACATGCCTCAAGCGGGTGGGCGCTGGAAAGCAACCAACAACGACATCATCGAACGGCATCCCGACGGTACGTCGCGGCTGCGCTTCCAGCCGATCGCTGCGCACCTGACGCCGATGGTCATGGCCGATCTGACCCGGTACTACGCGACCGCATTGGATCAGCACCTGGCCGACCCCTTGGTACTGGTGCCGCTGGCGATGCTCGACTTCCTGTGCATCCACCCTTTCCCAGACGGTAACGGCCGCATGTCCCGCTTGCTGACCCTGTTGCTGCTCTATCACTTCGACTATGCCGTGGGCCGCTACATCAGTCTGGAACGCATCTTCGAGGACACCAAGGAAGGCTATTACGAGACGCTGGAAGCCAGCTCGCAGGGCTGGCATCAGGGGCAGCACGATGTCAAACCCTGGCTCGATTACTTCTGGGGTGCTTTGCTACGGGCTTACCGCGAATTCGAGGAGCGTGTCGGCACCATCGAGCGTGGCCGCGGCAGCAAAGGTGACCGGGTGCGCGCAGAAGTGCTGGGGCGCAGTCTGCCGTTTTCGATTTCCGAAATCGAAGAAGCCTGCCCAGGCGTTAGCCGGGACATGGTGCGGCTGGTGTTACGGGCGATGAAATCGGAAGGGTTGATCGAATCAACGGGCAAGGGACGGGGGGCGAAATGGAAGCGCATTACGGCAGCCGGCCCTGATAGCACGATCAACGAAGATCAATAGAGGACGAGACGATGGATGTTTTCTCACTCAGAAGCCAGTTGATCGAGGACTATAGCCAGTTCGCGAGTTCTTTCACTTCCATTCGGGCGGAAGATATCCGCTCGGGCGTTCATGCGGCCTATGACGGCGGCCGTTACTGGCCGGAGCCGTTGATACAGATCAATCCGCGCTATCGCCAGGGGCGTTCGACACAACAGCTTGCCGCCACGAACGAATTGCTGGCGGCAACGGCCGCCCTATTTCCCATTGACCTCTACACCCACCAGGAACAGGCGATCGCGTTCTCCGCCCGAGGCGAGAGTTACGTAGTGACCACGGGAACCGGCTCGGGCAAATCGTTGTGCTTCTTCATCCCGATCGTAGATGCGGTGCTGCGCGCCAAGGCCCACGACAGCATGCCCAGAACGCGCGCCATCGTGATCTACCCAATGAACGCTCTGGCCAACAGTCAGCGCGAAGAGCTGATCAAGTTCGTAGGCAACGATGGGCCGGTAACCTTCGCGCGCTATACCGGCCAGGAAAGCAAGGAGGAGCGGGATCGGATTCGGGATAACCCGCCGGACATTCTGCTGACCAACTTCATGATGTTGGAAATGCTCATGACTCGGCAGAACGAGACCGACAGCCGGGTGATCGCCAACTGCGCCGGCCTGCAGTTTCTGGTGCTGGATGAATTGCATACCTATCGCGGACGGCAAGGCGCCGACGTGGCCATGTTGGTGAGGCGCGTTCGAGAACGGCTGGCACCGGAGTACCTGCAGTGCATCGGCACGTCCGCCACGATGGCTTCGGGCGGCAGTCAGGAAGATCGCAACCAAAAAGTCGCTTCCGTTGCCTCCACGTTGTTTGCAACCCAGATATCACCCTTCAATGTCGTCACCGAAGATCTGGAACGGGCTACAGAGCCATCCGAGACTGCCGACTCGGTCAGATCGCAACTGGGCGCCGCCATCGACGCGGGCGTTTCCACGCATGCCGATGATGCCACGTTGCGACAACATCCTTTGGCGATCTGGGTGGAAACACGCCTTGGCATCACGCGCGAACAGGGAGGGAAATGGGTTCGTGCTAATCCCCTGACCTTTGCCAAGGCCACCGAGCGCCTGGCCGAAGAGTCGGGAAGGGATGAAGTGATTGCGGGTGCCATGCTGCGCGCCATGTTGCTGCTGGCAGCCCAACCCGAAAAGAGTCGTCGTCCCGATGGGCACGGCAGCGAAAAAGCCTTCTTCGCCTTTCGTCTCCACCAGTTCATCAGCGGTGCTGGCGTCGTGTTCACGACCCTCGATGCTCCGGGGACACGCCCCGTTGAGTTGGAGGGACAGCAGTTCCTGCCCGGAGATGAGCAAAAACGGTTGTACTCCACGCACTTCTGCCGGGATTGTGGGCAGGAGTACCACCCGGTCAGGATGCGTCGGGACGATGCCGGTTGGGAGGTGCTAGCCCGCGACATTGACGACATGCCAAAAATGCGGGACGACGACACGGACGCCTCCGAAGTCGAAGAGGATGCCATTGGCGAACGGCTGGGCTTCCTGCTGCCCCTGAACGCCAACGATCCCATCGAATTTACCGGCAAGGTAGAGGACTATCCGGAGTCCTGGATCGAGATCACGCGACATGGTGAGGTGAGGTTCAAGCGCACCCATCAGCGCCTGGAGGCGGAACAACTCTCGATTCAAGGCAATGGCAGGGTTGGGCGAGGCCAGGAGGCCTGGTTCTTGCCCGGCAAGTTTCGTTACTGCTTGCGTTGCCGCACGGTGCATGGCGCCCAGGGCAAGGACAGCAATCGTCTTTCGGCGCTGTCTGCGGAAGGGCGAAGCTCGGCGACGACGCTGCTGACCACCAGTGCGCTGCGCTGGATGCACGGTCAGCCATCCATTGGCTCGGACAAGCGAAAACTGCTTGGCTTCACCGACAACCGCCAGGATGCAGCGCTCCAGGCGGGCCATTTCAATGATTTCACCTTCGTCAGTCTGTTGCGCGGCGCGATCTATCGGGCGTTGGTACAAGCCGGCACGGCGGGTTTGGGCGACAGTGGACTGGGTGCGGCAGTGCGCGCGGCCTTGGGCTTCGATCAGCCACTGAGCACGACGGAAACCCCGGAAGAAAGCCACCGGGGGGAGTGGATGCAGGAACCGCAATCGGTCGGTCGGAACCTGGCCGATGCGGAGGAGGCCTTGCGCTTCGTGCTCGCGTACCGCGCCTGGTTCGATCAGCGTCGTGGTTGGCGCTACACCAATCCGAACCTGGAAGAACTGGGGTTGCTGGAGGCGGACTACTCCGGCCTGCAGGCATTTTGCAATGAGGCGGTGCGTTTCGACAAAGCGCCTGACCTGCTGCGAAACGCGACGCCACTGGCGCGTGAAAAAGCCTTCCGTTGCCTCTTCGACTACATGCGCAAAGGGCTGGCGGTGGATGCCGCCGCCCTCGATCCCAACCTGTTGCAGCAGCGTAAGGACGAAGCCTTGCGCTTGCTGCGCAACCCATGGGGCATCGGCCGGGAAGAGCGCCTGCTCGGTTGGCGCTGGCTGTTCCTTCAGCCTCCCAATGCGAATGCATTGCGCGGCAAGGATGAAGAACTGGTGCTGCGCGGCGGACTGCAGACGGCCCTGGGAAAGAGCCTGCGTAGCTCGACTATATGGGAGCAGCCGGCGGCGGCCAACCTGCGACGTGCCGACTATCAGGCCTTGCTGAACGCCATGATCCGCGCCGCACAAGAGGGCGGATTCATTCGCAGGGATGAACACACTCTGTTCAACGTACCGGGCTTTCGGCTCAATGCCGGCCGGGTGCGATTCCATCTGGGCAATGCATCCGGCACCCGGCCGAACGCGTTCTTCAAACAGCAATACCAAGCGATCGCCGCGATGCTTGGGCAACGGGATCGTTTCCTGTTCGGGCTGGAGGCACGCGAACATACCGCTCAGGTCGATGGTGAACTGCGTGCGCTGCGCGAAAGCCGCTTTCGCTTCGGCAACAGCGAGCGGGAAGCATTGACCGACGGCGAACTGCACGATATTGCCCACAAGCAGGGCGAGCCCACGCGCTTCCTGCCCCTGATGTTCTGCTCACCGACCATGGAACTGGGCGTGGATATCTCGGCGCTGAATGCCGTGTACCTGCGGAACGTGCCACCCACGCCCGCCAACTATGTACAGCGCGCCGGCCGTGCCGGTCGCAGTGGTCAGGCGGCGCTGGTGGTGACCTACTGCGCCGCGCGCAGCCCGCATGACCAGTATTTCTTCCGTGACCCCACCGCCATGGTGCATGGCGTGGTCAAGGCGCCGCTGCTGGATCTGGCCAACCAGGATCTGATCCAGAGCCATCTACAGGCTGTCTGGCTGGCCGCCAGCCGCAAGGAGCTCGACAGCTCGATTTCCAACATCGTCGATCCCGGCGTACCGCAACTGCCCGTGCGAGCGCACATCGTCGAAGCCTTGGGTCAGGAGGGGGTGACGGCCGAAGCGACCCGGCAAGCCATCAACGTGCTGCACATGGTGGAGGAACACCTGACGCCCGAACGCGCTCCGTGGTTCACCGATTGCCAGGCCTATGCCCAGGCGGCCATTGCATCGGCACCGGAGGCCTTCCATCGTGCGTTCAATCGCTGGCGGGATCTATTCACGTCGGCGGAGCGGCAAAAGCGCCTGGCCAACGAAACCTTGAACAACTACGCCATCACCGATAAGCGCGAGCGCGACGATGCCAAGCGCCGTTGGCGGCAGGCCTCCGATCAGATCGAGCTGCTCCTGCACGGCCGCGACTCCTTCTCCAGCGATTTTTACACCTACCGCTATTTGGCCACCGAGGGCTTCCTCCCAGGCTACAACTTCCCGCGGCTGCCGCTGATGGCCTACGTACCCGGTCGTGCCGATGTGCGGGGTGGCAATACCTTCCTGCAGCGCCCGCGCTTTCTGGCGCTTTCCGAGTTCGGACCGCGCAGCCTGGTGTATCACGAAGGCCGCGCCTACAGGGTGGTTCGCGCTCGCATTGCCTTGTCATCTGATGATCCCGGCAGTGCCGGTGGCACGCTTAGCACCCAGTCGGTACGCATCTGCTCGAACTGCGGCGCCGCGCACTTCGAGTCCCATTGGAACGACTGCCACGCCTGCGACCAATCGCTGTTGGATGCGCTGAAGATCAACAGCCTGTATCGCATCGACAACGTCGATACTGAGCCCACCGAGCGCATTACCGCCAACGACGAGGAGCGCCAGCGCCAGGCCTTCGAGCTTCAGACCACCTTCCGCTGGGCGATCCGCAATCGCCGCATCGACGTGCGCACCGTGTTGGCCAGAGACAGCGAAGGCGAGATATGTACCCTGCGCTACGGTGCCGGTGCCACCATTACCCGCATCAACAAGGGGTTGCGCCGGCGTCGGCAACCGAATGACTTCGGCTTCTTCATCAACTCCCGGACGGGGTGGTGGGAAGGAGAGGAGCGTCGTTCGGCCAACACCGCCAACGAAGGGGATCGCCTGCCACCGCAACGCGTTGTTCCCTATGTCCAGGATCACAAGAACGCCCTGCTGCTGCAACCTTGCGGCGCCTGGGATGAACAGACCTTCGTCACCCTGCAGCATGCGCTCAAGCGTGGCATTGAAGCAGCCTTCCAGCTCGAAGAGGCTGAGTTGCTGGCCGAGGCCTTGCCCGATCTCCACCACCGCAATGGCGTGCTGTTCTATGAAGCGACCGAAGGCGGCGCAGGCGTGCTTACCCGGCTGGTCAACGATCCATTGGCGCTGCAACAGGCGGCGCGCTACGCGTTGCGCATCATGCACTACGACGTACCGGTCGACGGTGGACAATGGCCGACGTTCGAGAGCCGCCAGGAACAGCCGGACACTCGCTGCGTCGCGGGGTGCTACCGTTGCCTGTTGTCCTATTACAACCAGCCCGATCACGAACTGATCGATCGCCGCGACGCAGAAGCGGTTCACATTCTCTGGCGCCTGGCACAGGTCGAATCCATGGCCCAGCAGCAAGAGGCCGAACCTTTACTGCCCCTCGAACCGGAAGCCTCGTCAGGCTGGGCAGGCCAGTGGCGACAGGCGGCGGCTACGCACCTGCCGGATGGTCAGCCCCCGGCAAGCGTGGATATCGAAGGTCTGACCTTGTTGCACTGGCCCGACCACTACGCCGCCATCGCCCTGCCCGATACCCCGCGCGACTTGCAGGCTGCCTGGGAAGATCGCGGCTATACCTTTATCCGTTTCCCTGCCGACACCGACGCCTGGCCGATGCTGTTCCAGCGCCTGGGTTCGCTGATCCATGCGCGCGGGCGCGAATGGATCGTGCAGCCAGGCAGCGTTCCTCCGTTGTTACGTTTGCGGCCCTTGTCCGGCACCGAAGAAGAGGGCGCACTGATCCACATCGATCTGGAACCTGGCATCGAATCCGCTCACTTCCCACCACCCGATCCCTCGCTGGAGGGCAGTCAGGGCGAAGCCATCCTGCTCTCCGATGCGCTGCGCATGGCGCTGCGTCGCGGTGCCGGCCCTTTCCGCAGCTTCGGCAACATCGCGGTGGAGCCGCGTACCTATCAACTGGTGCCGCTGTTGATGGCGTTGCGTCTTGATCCGGTGCGCCTGTTGATCGCCGACGACGTGGGGATCGGTAAGACCATCGAAGCCGCCCTGATCGCACGCGAACTGCAGGATCGCGGCGAGATCCAGCGTATGGCCATCTTGTGTCCGCCGCACCTTGTCGAACAGTGGGTGCGCGAACTCAACGACCGCTTTCACCTGCACGCGATTGCTGTCACCGCGACCAGTGCGGCCCGATTGGAGCGAGGCATCCCGGTCGGTGAATCGTTGTTTCAGGTGCATCCGGTCACCGTCGTCAGCCTCGACTACATCAAGTCCGAGCGCCATCGTCACGACTTCATCCGCGCCTGCCCGGAATTCGTCATCGTCGACGAAGCCCACACCTGCGTCAGCGCGGGCCAGGGCCGGCAGCTGCGCTTCGAGCTGCTGCGTGCGTTGGCAGCCAACGAAGCACGCCACCTGGTTCTGCTCACCGCCACTCCTCACAGCGGCGACCAGGACACGTTCTACAGCTTGCTGGGGCTGTTGAAGCCGGAGTTCGCTGCGCTGGCGACAGCCAGCGGCGATACCAAGGAACGGCTGCGCGATCAGTTGGCATTGCATTTCGTGCAGCGGCGCCGACCCGACATCGACGAATGGCAGGACGGCAGCATCTTCCCCCAGCGCGAAACGGCCGAGCTGACCTATCGCCTTGGTGGCCTGTGGGAAAACTTCTTTCAGGACGTGCTCGACTACTGCCGTGAAGTGGTGCAACGCGCCGGTGGGGACGAGCGGAGTCAGCGCCTCAGCTTCTGGGGCACGCTGGCGCTGATGCGCTGCGTCGCCAGCAGCCCGGCGGCGGCCGTACAGGCCCTGCGCACCCGCCTGCTGGCCGAGCAGGTGGAACAGGCGCCTGAAGAGATCCTCGGCCCGTTGTTCGATGGCACGGAAGATGCCCTGAGCGAAGACGATTTGGTGCCAGCTGCTGACATCGGCGATCCTGCCCTGCTCGACCTGTTGAACAAGGCCGAGACGCTGGCCGGCGAAGAGAGCGATCCCAAACTGCGCCTGCTCTGCAGCCATCTCAAACAGCTTATCGACGATGGCTTCAATCCCGTGGTGTTCTGCCGCTACATCGCCACCGCCCGCTACCTGCATGACCATCTGGCGGGCAGATTCCGAGGCGTCACCGTGGACGTGGTGACGGGTGAATTTCCGGCCGCAGAGCGGGAGCGCCGTGTCGATGCCCTGGGCGAAGCCGAGCGTCGCCTGCTGATCGCTACCGACTGCCTGTCCGAAGGCATCAACCTGCAGGAAAACCTCGATGCCGTGGTTCATTACGACCTGTCCTGGAACCCCACGCGTCATGAGCAGCGCGAAGGTCGGGTAGATCGCTTCGGTCAGACCAGCCCCAAGGTGCGCGCCACCCTGATCTATGGCGCCAATAACCCGGTGGACGGTGCCGTGCTGCAGGTCATTTTGCGCAAGGCGGAAAAGATCCGCCAGGAACTGGGCGTGCCGGTGCCACTGCCCGACGACGACCATACCCTTACTCAGGCGCTGATGAAGGCCGTGATGCTGCGCAGCGAGCGCGCAGGCGGCCCACAACGCTCCTTTGATTTCGATCAATACCCAGAAAGCCGGGCACTCGACGTTCGCTGGACCGACCTGGCCGAAAAAGCCAAGAAGAACCGCACCGTCTTTGCCCAGCGCCGCTTGCGGCCTGCTGACGTACTGCCGGAGTGGGAGCGCATGCGTGCCGTGCTTGGTAGCAGCGATGACGTCAAGCGTTTTGCCACCCAAGCCATGGCGCGCCTGGGGGCAGGATTGTCGCTGCGCGCCCGCGGAGCTACCGCGCCCATCAGCGCCTTGCCTGCAGCATTGCGCGAGCGGCTTGCAGCCGAAGGCGTGGACGGCGATTTGCGCATCGACTTCAACCAGCCCCCGGCGTCGCGCTGCCGCTTCATCCACCGTAGCCATCCGCTGATCGCCACCCTGGCCGACGAACTGCTGGAGCGTTCCTTGATGGCGGCAACCCATGACGGCCAGCAACTGGCCACGCTGGGCCGGATCGGCGTCTGGCGCAGCCCGGCGGTGCAGAGTGTCACCTCGGTGCTGTTGCTGCGCCTGCGGCACCAGATCAGCACCACCCGGGAGGGCTGCAACCAGACCTTGCTGGTCGAAGAAGCCTTGCCCGTGGCCTGGCAGGGTCGTACCGATCCGGTCGAGATCCAGGGCGATCAATTGCTCGCCTGGCTGGAGGCGCCAGCCCAAGGCAACCTGCCGGACGTGGTGCGTCAGCGCGAAATGCACAACCTGCTGGAGACGTTGCAGCAGCGCCAGGAGCAACTGGAACACCTCGCCGATGCCCAGGCCGAAAGACTGCTGGCAGATCACCGGCGCGTGCGCGAAGCCGCCGATGCCCGGGGCCGCTATGAAGTACGCGCGCTCAAGCCGGTGGACGTCATTGCCGCCTATGTCCTGATGCCTGGAGGTGCTGCATGAGCCGTCGCAAGGATGCCGTGCTGCAGTTCGATGCGATCGCCATCGAAGGTGGACTGCTGCCGGCGGAGTGGCTGGCCAAGGTGGCCGCCCTGCAGGCTCCGCACCAGGCCCCAACGGACTATGGGGTGCCCAAGGGCCTGAATCTGCGCGACGAACTGGGGCGCTACTGGCGTATTGCCGAAGCGCACTGGAACGATTTCGCCGCCACCCGCGCGGGTGCAAGCGATGCCCAGGCATTGACACAACGCTTCGTCACTCAGCTGCTGCGCGAAGTGTTCGGCGTTACCGATATCGTTGCCGGCGTCGAGCCGCAAATCCTGGATGAGCGCAGCTATCCACTCACGGCCACCGCTTGCGATGGCCGGTTGCCGCTGGTGGTTGCTCCCTGCGACCAGCGTCTGGAGGAGCGTGATCGCCACTTGGGCGATGGCGGGCGCCAGCGCAGCGCCTTCGGGCTGTTGCAGGACTATCTCAATGCGGCCGACACCACCTTGTGGGGCATCGCGAGCAATGGCCTGTCGCTGCGGGTGGCGCGCGACAATGCCAGCCTGACTCGCCCGGCCTGGATCGAAGCCGATCTGGAGCGCATCTTTACTGAGCAGCGCTTCGCCGACTTCTCACTGTTGTGGCTGCTGGTCCACGCCAGCCGCTTCGGCCAAGGCCAGCAACTGCCACAACAATGCGCACTGGAAGCCTGGTACGCCGCCAGCCGCGAGCAGGGCACCCGTGCCCGTGAAAAACTGCGCATCGGTGTGGAGGATGCGCTCAAGACCCTGGGCCAAGGCTTCCTGTCCGAAGCCGGCAATGGCGCCTTGCGTCAGCGCCTGGCGAGCGGCGAACTCACGCCCGACGATTACTTCCAGCAACTACTGCGTCTGGTCTACCGGCTCATCTTCCTGCTGACCATCGAGGAGCGTGGTCTGCTGCACCCGGATCACGCCGACCCTGAAGCCATTCGTCTGTATCAGGACGGCTACAGCCTGCGTCGTCTGCGTGAACGCACCCGCCGCCGCCGCACCTGGGATCGCCATACCGACCTCTGGCAGGGACTCAAACCGGTGTTTGCAGGGCTGGCCAGCGGGCAGCCGCTGTTGGCGCTGCCGGCGCTGGGTGGCCTGTTCGCGACCGATCAATGCCCTGATTTGGATCACGCAGACCTGGGCAACAATACCCTGCTGGCCGCGACTCACCGGCTGGCCTGGATACCTGACGGCGGCAGCCTCACCCGCATCAACTGGCGTGACATGGGGCCGGAAGAGCTGGGCAGCGTCTATGAAAGCCTGTTGGAACTGGTGCCCCAGGTCGCTCAGGATGGCCGCGTGTTCCGCTTTGCCAATGCCGAGCAAAGCCAGGGCAATGCCCGCAAGACCAGCGGCAGTTACTACACGCCCGATCCCCTGGTACAGGAGCTGCTGAATTCCGCGCTGGAACCGGTCATTCGCCAGCGCATAGCGGGTGCCAGCGACCCGCAGGCCGCACTGCTGTCGATCACCGTTTGTGACCCGGCCTGCGGTAGCGGCCACTTCCTGCTTGCCGCCGCCAGGCGACTGGCCAATCACCTGGCGCAGTTGCGCGCCCAGGGCACGCCAAGCGGCGACGACTACCGTCAGGCGCTGCGCGACGTCATCGGCCACTGTATCTACGGTGTGGATCTGAACCCGCTGGCGCTGGAACTGGCGCGCATGTCCCTGTGGTTGGAAGCCATGACGCCCGACAAGCCCCTGGGCTTTCTCGATCACCATCTGCAATGCGGTGATGCCCTGTTGGGCGTACTCGATCCCGCCATCCTCGACCGAGGTCTGCCGGATGCCGCCTTCACTCCCCTGAGCGGCGACGACAAGACCCTGGTCACCGCCCTGAAGAAACAGAACAAGCGGGAACGGGAGAGCTGGCAGCGCGCTCTGCAAAGCGGCGACCTGTTCCGCGAGGAGCAACTGGCCGCCCGCACTGGCGCGCTGGAACAACTGACCGATGACGATCTGGGCCAGGTAGCCGCCAAGCAGGCTCGCTGGCAGCAGGCCCGCGCGGCCGCCCGGCAGAGCCGCTTGGCACGGCTGGCCGACCTCTACTTGGGCGCTTTCCTGCTGCCTAAGGCAGCGGGTCAGCTACTGCCCAGTTCCCGCCACTTGTGGGCGGTGGCCCACAACGAAGCCGAGCCTACCCTCGACGAAGCGGAAACTGCTGCCCGCCATGCCTGCGCTCAAGCTCGGGTGCTGCACTGGTGGCTGGCCTTTCCTCATATCGCTGAGCAAGGCGGTTTCAGCGTGATGCTGGGCAATCCGCCGTGGGAGGTATCGCAGCTGGGTGAAGAGGAGTTCTTTGCAGCCAGAGCCCCCGAAATCGCATCACTGTCGGGTGAGCATAGAAAGCGTGCCATCGCGGCTCTGGAACAAGAACATCCCCGTTTGTGGCAGGACTATCAGGAGGAAAAGCGCCGCTTTGATGCGAGCAATCTTTTCTACCGCGCCAGCAGTCGCTACCCGCTGACAGCGGTTGGCAAAATCAATACCTATCGATTGTTTGCCGAGGCTTTTCTGCAAGGTACGGTGTCACACGGCAACGCAGGAATTATCGTGCCAACGGGTATTGCCACTGACGATACGGCCAAGGATTTTTTTGGCCATGTGGCAGGTTCGGGCAGGCTGGTCAACCTGTTTGACTTCGAGAACAGTGAAGGGGTCTTCCCCGGTGTGCATCGCAGCTACAAGTTCTGCCTGCTGACCTTGGGCCAAGCAGAGATCGCGCGTTTCGTGTGCTTCGCCACTCAGGTCAGCCACTTGGCCGATACCCGCCGCCACTTCACCCTGACACCGCAGGAATTTGCGCTGATCAACCCCAATACTCGCACCTGCCCGGTCTTCCGCAGCCAACGCGACGCAGAGTTGACCAAAAAGCTCTATCGCCAGGCACCGGTACTGATTCGCGAGGCGGTCAAGAATGCAGCAGGAGAAATCATCGAACCAGAAGCGAACCCTTGGGGACTTCGTTTCTCGCAGGGACTCTTCAACATGACCAGTGACAGCGCGCTGTTCATTGCTCCAGAGCCTCCGCTATTGCCCTTGTACGAAGCTAAGCTGATCCACCAATTCAATCACCGATGGGCGACGTTCATCCCGACTGCCGGCACCGCCTCCGCAGACTGGCCAAGCCGGGACAGCACCGGGGAAGAATATGTCGACCCCGCGTATACGCCGATAACACGCTATTGCGTAAACCAGAAGGAAGTGCTGGCGCAGATTGCCCGGGTGCCTCGCGCGATCAGCAAGGCTTGGTTGGCCGGCTACCAAGCCAATTCCCCAGACGCACGACGCAACGCGATGGATGCCTTGTGGCTGGCACTGGCCCAGTGGATTGCCGGCGAGCTCTTTCGCCGTGACGCAGGTAACGCCGCACCTGACGGCAGCTATAGCGACGCGCGGAAACTGAATGCTACACCGCGTGTGGAACGTTCCTTGGCGAGTGATTACCCCGCCTGCGCCGCTGCTCTGCGTGATAACAGAATCACTGGCAAAAAGGCCATCACCGAGTTCGCCAAATGGGCTCAGCAGGACAGAGACCACTCCCTGTCCGACGACAAACTCGCCATCTTGCAACGCTTCGCCGCACAAACTGCCAGTGAAGCCCGTGACAGTGCCCTGTACACCGAACTCGATGAGTGGATGGACCACCGCAGTCCACGCTGGCTGATGGGTTGGCGGGATATTTGCCGTACCACGGACGAACGTACCGTTATCGCGTCGGTGATCCCGAGAGCTGGGGTAGGGCACACCATGCCATTGTGGCTATCGCACGAATCACCCAGAAAACAAGCGGCCTTGCTTGGATGTTTGAATTCGCTCGTCCTCGATTACGTTGCGCGGCAAAAAGTTGGGGGAACACATCTCACCTATGGCTACATCAAGCAGCTTCCTGTGTTGCCTCCCGATAGCTATACCGAAACCGATCTGGCCTTTATCGTCCCGCGGGTACTGGAACTGACCTATACCGCCCACGACCTGGCCGACTGGGCTGCCGACCTTGGCTATACCGATCCACCTTTCCCTTGGCGCCCCGAACGCCGTGCCCATCTGCGTGCCGAACTCGATGCCTGCTACGCCAGACTCTACGGCCTGACCGAGGAAGAACTGCGTTACATTCTCGATCCGGCCGACGTGGCCGGCGAAGACTATCCCAGCGAGACTTTCCGTGTGCTCCGAAACAATGAGCTGCGGGATTTCGGGGCTTACAGGGAGACGTCAGCCGCACTCCTTCGATTGGCCAGTGTCGATGGTGAAACCCGTCGCGATCACGCGCAGTACCGCACCCAGCATCTGGTGTTGGAAGCCTTCAAGCGAGGTTTCCAGGTAGAAGACGCATTGCCTGCTCATGCTGAAGCTAAGGCTCAGCAGGTCGTCGATCGAGCATCCCTGCCTGATGGAATCTGGGCACGACCACAACAGGATGAAGGTGCGGAGACAGGGGTGGCCCTGGCCGCCTTGCTCAAGGTTGCCGAGACCCCATGGCCAGTGCGCCATGTACGCCTCGCCGCCGTCCTGGCGCTTGAGCCAAGGCTGATGACGCCTTTGCTGGATGCGCAGGATGCTCTGGATTGGCAACGCCTGGTAGGCGAAGAAGCCAGGCCGCTCTCCGGGGCGGTATTGAGTTTCATACCGCGTGCAAATCAGGCTTGGAGCAGGGCTGTGCGCTTTCTGCGAAGCAGTGGTTGCCTGATTGAAGATCGGGGGGCGGGGACTTGGGCCAAAGGTGCCGAACTGGATGTGCCTGCTGCCGAGTGGGCTGAAGGGCGCGCCCAGATGATTCTTGTTTTCCTGCAAGCGCGAGGGCAGGACTTCGATCGTGTTATTCGCGAATTGCCTGACGAGATAGGGGGATGGATTGAAGCCACAGCCTGACATGTTCCAGCAACCGCTATGCCTCACTCCGCCGGCACAGATGCATGAGCCACGTTTATGGGTGAGGCGGCTGGTGATATGGGAGAAACCTGGAGAGCCGCCCTTGCGGGATGTTCCATTACGTCCAGGCCTGAACATCGTCTGGACGCCGGACGACAATGGCATCGGTCATGGCGGGGGCAAGACCTTGTTCTGCAGGCTGCTGCGCTATTGCCTGGGCGAGGACAAGTTTGCTCCCGAAGATCAGCGCAATGGAATCGGTTCGGCATTCCCCAACGGATGGGTTGGCATGGAAGTCGTGCTGGATGGCACCTGTTGGGCCGTTCTTCGCCCTTTGGGCATCCGGCGGCGGCATTTCGCGGTACTGGATGGCAATCTCGATGAGCTTGTTCTCAGCGAAATGCAGGCCACGGGCCTGTCTCCGTTGCTCAACGCCATCGAAGAGAATCTGCTGACTCCCGGCGTCAGAGATCTGATCGCTGGCAAGAAACAAGGGCATCAGGCCTGGCAGATTGCCTTGGCGCTGTTGAGTAGGGATCAGGAATGCAGATTCGACCATGTTCTTGAATGGCGATCCTCGCTATCCGACTCGGAGTCGCCGGCGCGGGGGTTGAATCGAACCGAGAGGCTGGAGGCACTGCGAGCCCTGTTGAACGCCATCGACCCCTCCGAACAGACGCTCCGTGTAGACATCGCCGCGATGAGCGAGTCGAGCCGCAGCCAGGAGCAGGAAATAGGCCACCGTGCCTGGGAAATCCGCAAGCTGAGAAAGCAGCTTCTGGAAGTGCTTGGCGTTACGGACGATGAACTTGCGCAGGGCACCCTGGGTGTCGAAATCCTGCGTCGAGCGGCGCAGGAGCGGTTGGCAGCGCAAACCCAGTCCAGCGGTGCGGGCGCAACTCCGGATATTGATTCCGTGCGGCAGGCGCACGAAAACGCCCAAGCTGAGGTGGCAAGAATCCAGGCTGATATCGGAAGGCAAGAGGTTGTGATACCAGCTATCGAGCGTGCGATATCCGCGATCAAGGGCGAATATCCGGCATTGGCCTACTCGTTCAAGGAAGCGGAGAATTATCCTTGTCCCATTTGCGAGGTACCCATTGACCGCGTTCTGGCGAGCCAATGCGGATTGTCACACAAGGTTCCAGATGTGGAGGCTTGCAAGGCTAGGCTGGAGAGCGGTAGCAAGGCACTGGAGGATGAACAGGATCGCCTCCAATCTGCCCAATCCCTGCTGAAACAATTAAAGCCGGAGCTGGCATTGGCGAAACAGGACGCAACGCGCAGGGAGCAGTATTACCAGAACCTGCTGAAGCTTCGCGAGCAGCGCGATGGGGCGTGGTATGCCGCGCGCAAGGCAGCGGACGATGTCGAGCGCCTGGCCTCGCTGCTCGAACAGCAGCAATCTGCCGAAGCCCGCCTGGACAGGCACCAAACCGAGATTGAGCAAGCGCGGGAGCGGATCGCGGCACTGCAAAGTCAGAATGCGACCGCTTTCTCGAAGCTTGCCCAGAAGTTCGACCCGATCATTCGACGTTTGGTCGGACCTGAAGCCAGCGGCGAAATCCGATTGACCGGAAACGGGCTGAGCCTAGTTGTCCAGATGGGCGGAGATCGTTCGACATCGGCCATCGACTCGTTGAAAGTCGTGGCCTTCGATCTTGCGACCCTGTGCATGAGCATCGAGGGTGACACGAGACTCCCGGCTTTCCTGCTTCATGACAGCCCACGTGAAGCCGACCTTGGGCTCGCTTTGTATCATGGCCTATTTCATCTTGTACATGAACTGGAAGAGCTCGGATCGGCCCCACTGTTTCAGTACATCGTGACGACCACCACCCCGCCGCCGCAAGAGTACGCACAGGCGCCTTGGGTCGCCATGCAACTACGGGGCTCTCCCGCTTCTGATCGTCTCCTGAAACGAGATCTTTGAGAGCAAGAGTGATGTCGAGCGAAATGGAACTGCCCACCCTTGTCGTCAAAGCCTTAACCGACAGCGGCTACGATTTGCTCTCCACCGCCGAAGACGGCTGGTTTCTGGCTGGAATCAGTGGAACCTCCATCCGAGTGGCTGTGCGTGTCTCCGGGCAGGGGGTCTTGCTCGCGGGGCCAGAATCCAACGCGATGGGGCGTATCGGCCTAATCTCTGCAACACAACAGCCACCATGCGGTATGGCCAGTGCAGGCTTAGCCCAAGATGCTGCCCAGCTCTATGAGGTGCTGCGCGTTCTTCACTCCCTGCAAACGCATCCAGCCTCGGTCTTGACGGCCAAGGTGGAAGCGCGACTAGCTGCGATCCCGGCGACGGAGCGCACTAGCGAAGTACGCCAGCGCATAGGGCAAGACGTCTTTCGAGAAGCCCTGCTGGAACTCTGGGAAGGGCGTTGCGCCCTATCAGGTAGCGACTTGCCACTTTCCCTGCTGCGGGCCAGTCATGCCAAACCCTGGTCGCTGGCTGACGATAACGAAAGGCTAGATCCGTTTAATGGCTTACTGTTGGCTGTTCACTACGATGCTCTGTTCGATCAAGGTCTAATCACGTTTGATGATGAAGGACGTCTAATAGTTTCCCATTTGCTATCTTCAGAAACACGGAAGGTAATGCATCTAGATGGCGTTACACGGCTGCGCTTTGTCCTTCCCGGCCACAGAGACTATCTCAATTTTCATCGTCTCAGGGTTGCGAGCCTGTAATGATGGGGGCTGCTTTCTCAGGGCTTAGCGAACGTAGCTTGCTCGATGAAGTTGGAGTAACATTTTTTCCGATTGATAATGGTTTTGAAAGAGTTGCTGGTCCGTAAGTCGCTCCATACCCGCGCCGATAAAAGGTGCGCGGTTTTGACGGTAGAAGTGACGGTAGAGACCCTTGTCAATTACAGAAAATCCTTTTAACTACGCGGGATTACGGGATCTGTTGATGATCGAGTGGGGATCGGCTCGCGCCGATGAGAGGAAAGGGCAGCTTCGGCTGCCCTTTTCGTTTGCTCCGGATCAGCAAAGAGGCAGTTGCACGGAGCGATGGCTCGCCTTCGCGGCTGGGAAATGAGAAAATCTATCATTTCCCAGCCGCAGTACCCGCGAAGGTGAAGGCTCCATGACATTTACCCGTAGACAAGTGCTCGGCGGCCTCGCCGGGCTGGCGGTGGTCGGCCTCGGCCTCGGCGCCGGCGGCGCGCGCCTCTGGCTGGCGCGTCCGCAGGTGGCGCAGGAGTACGACTACGAACTGATCGCCGCGCCGCTGGACCTGGAGATCGTCCCGGGCTTCAGCAGTCCGGCGCTGGCCTATGGCGGCCAGTGCCCCGGCGTGGAGTTGCGGGCGAAGCAGGGCGAGTGGCTGCGGGTGCGCTTCACCAACAGGCTGGACGAACCGACCACCATCCACTGGCACGGCATCCGCCTGCCGATCGAGATGGACGGCGTGCCGTACATTTCCCAGCCGCCGGTGCAGCCGGGTGAGAGCTTCATCTACCAGTTCAAGACCCAGGACGCCGGCAGCTACTGGTACCACCCGCACCTGATGAGCAGCGAGCAGCTCGGCCGCGGACTGGTCGGCCCGCTGATCATCGAGGAGCGCGAACCCACCGGGTTCCGCCATGAGAAGGTTCTCTGCCTGAAGACCTGGCACGTGGACGAGCAGGGCGCCTTCACCCCCTTCAGCGTGCCGCGCCAGGCCGCGCGAGAAGGCACCCGCGGGCGCTATTCGACGATCAACGGCAAGCATGTGCCGACCATCGACCTGCCGGCCGGGCAGATCGTCCGGGTGCGCCTGCTGAACGTCGACAACACCGTCACCTACCGTCTCAACCTGCCCAACGGCGAGGCGAGGATCTATGCCATCGATGGCCATCCGGTGGAACCACGCGGCTTCGAGGGGCAGTACTGGATCGGTCCCGGGATGCGCCTGGAGCTGGCGCTGAAGGTGCCGGAAGCGGGCACCGAGCTGTCCCTGCGCGACGGGCCGGTACGCCTGGCGACGATCCGCAGCGTGGCCAGCGCCGAGGCACCTGCCGGCGACTGGCCGAAGCCGTTGCCGGCGAATCCGGTGAGCGAACCGGACCTGGCCAATGCCGAGAAGATCGGTTTCCGTTTCGAGTGGGTCGGGGCGATGTCCGATACCAGCGGCAAGAATCCCTATCCGTCGTTCTGGCAGATCAACGGCAAGGCCTGGGAAGGCGGCGAGGAGCACAAGCACAACGCGCCGCCGCTGGCCAAGCTCAAGGAAGGCCAGAGCTACATCTTCGAGCTGCGCAACATGGCGCAGTACCAGCACCCGATCCACCTGCATGGGATGGCCTTCAAGGTGCTGGATTCGGATCGCCGGGAGATCATCCCGTACTTCACCGACACCTACCTGCTGGGCAAGAACGAGACCGCCCGCGTCGCGCTGGTGGCGGACAATCCGGGCCTGTGGATGTTCCACTGCCACGTCATCGACCATATGGAGACCGGCCTGATGGGGACCATCGCGGTCGGCGAGGCCTGGTGCGGGTGACTAAGCTGATCAGCAACGGCAAGGGCTACCCGACGGTAAAAGGCGTGCGTCCGATCATCGATCGCAGCCGGGACCCGCATTTCATGCGCGAGGCCCTGGCAGAGGCGGAAAAGGCCGCGGCCCTCGGCGAAGTGCCGGTGGGCGCGGTCCTGGTGCGCGAGGGCGAGATCATCGGGCGGGGCTTCAACCGGCCGATCAGCAGCCACGATCCCAGTGCCCACGCCGAAATGCTGGCGATCCGCATGGCAGCGGCGGAGGCGGGCAACTACCGGCTGCCAGGCAGCACCCTGTATGTGACCCTGGAACCCTGCAGCATGTGTTCCGGACTGCTGGTGCACGCACGCATCCAGCGCCTGGTGTACGGCACGGTCGAGCCCAAGTCGGGCGCAGTGGAAAGCCGTGGGCGATTCTTCGAGCAGGAGCATCTCAACCATAGGGTCATGGTCGAGGGCGGCGTGCTGGCGGAAGAATGCAGCCAGGCGCTCTCGGCGTTCTTCCGCGCGCGGCGCGAAGCGGCGAAGAAGCCTCGCGAAGACTGACGGATGTTTCTCTTTTCGAACGCTCCGGCTGAAACGTTAAAGCACGCCCTGGCGCCTTCCTCTCCTTCAAAAGCCATCTGCATCAATTATTTATCCGGATATTTCGGACGATCGGCATAGGCGTAAAGTCGTAGTCGCCGCGCGCTTCCTTCGTCGAATTGTGTGATATTTTGCACGGCCGCTTGAGCAAGCGGCCCGCAGGCAATGGCTTCAGGTGAGAGCGAGCCCGCCTGCGGATACCCCCGCCGGACCGCGCAGCCGAAAAGCGCGGCCGGTCCGGAGGCGTCCGCGATTCCCGGCCCTGCATTGTCCTCGAAGAAGGCCATCGGTACGGCGGTCCTGGCCGCCTCCCGCACAATGCCAATTCGAAATGCAGGGAGTTGTTGTCATGAGTGATACCCGGGTCCAGCAGTATCAGGATCACGCCGGGGCGGAAGCCGTCGATTCCTCGGGACTGGAGGTCAAGCGCCTGACGTTCCTCGAGGCGGTGGCGATGATCGTCGGAACCAACATCGGCGCAGGCGTGCTGTCCATGGCCTACGCCAGCCGCAAGGCCGGCTTCATGCCATTGCTGCTCTGGCTGGCGGTGGCCGGCCTGTTCACCACCATTTCCATGCTCTACGTCTCGGAAACCGCCCTGCGTACGCGCACCCACAACCAGTTGAGTGGCCTTGCCCAGCGCTATGTCGGCTCCTTCGGCGCCTGGGCGATTTTCCTGTCCGTGGCGGTCAACAGCATCGGCGCACTGATCGCCTATATGAGCGGCAGCGGCAAGATCCTCAGCGCCTTCTTCGGCATCAGCCCGGCCCTGGGCAGCGTGCTGTTCTTCATTCCGGCCGCCGGCGTGCTGTACCTGGGACTGAGCGCCATCGGCAAGGGCGAGAAGTTCATCAGCATCGGCATGGTCAGCATGATCCTGATCCTGGTGGCGGCCACCCTGCTCAACGACAATACCGAGTTCGCTCGCCTGCTCGAAGGCGACTGGATCTACATGGTCCCGGTATTCAACATCGCGGTGTTCTGCTTCTCCGCCCAGTACATCGTCCCGGAGATGGCCCGTGGTTTCAGCCACGCCCCGGAGCGCCTGCCGAAGGCGGTGATCACCGGGATGCTGACCACCTTCGTCCTGCTCAGCATCGTGCCGCTCTCGGTGATCGCCCTGACCGGCCTGGAGAACCAGTCCGAAGTCGCCACCCTGGCCTGGGGCAAGGCGCTCGGCGAATGGGCCTTCTTCACCGCCAACACCTTCGCCCTGTGCGCCATGCTGACGTCCTACTGGGGCCTGGGCGGTAGCTTCCTGACCAACATCTTCGACAAGTTCCACAAGCTCGGTCCGGAGAACCGGCCGAAGACCCGCCTGCTGGTGCTGGCGATCGTCGCACTGCCGCCGTTCGTCCTGGCCTACAGCGGGCTGGTCGGCTTCGTCAACGCGCTGTACTTCGCCGGGGCCTTCAGCGGGGTGATTCTCTCGATCATGCCGATCCTGATGCTGCGCTCGGCGCGCAGGAACGGCGACTTCGAGCCGGCCTGGAAATGCGGCTGGATCGCCCATCCGGCGATCCAGGCGGTGATCGTGACGATCTACCTGGCCAGCGCCGCCTACGCCATTTGCAGCGCCATGAACCTGCTGCCGGCCGGCTGGTAGGTCATCGCTGCCGGAAGAGGCCGCCATTAGGCGGCCTTTTTCATGGGATTTATTTTATCCGGATAATATTGTCGCTCTATTTATATCCGGGTATTATTCGGGCGTTCCATCCATGGGAGCCTGTCATGGCCAATGATCCATACATCCAGTCCTTCACCTGCTTCGACGGCACGCGCCGGCTGCTGACGGCGGCGCTGCCGGAGGTTGCGCTGGCCTTGAAGCAAGCGGTCGCCGGCGGTGCTGCCGGGCCGCTGCTGGTGTTCGACAATGCCACTGGGCGCTCCGTCGATCTCGATATCCGCGGTTCCAGCGAGGACCTGCTGGCGCGCCTGGTCGGCGCAGGCGAGCGGCAACCGGCGGAGGAGGCCGCGCCGCGCGGGCGCGGGCGGCCGAAGCTGGGCGTGGTGGCGCGCGAGGTGACCTTGCTGCCGCGCCACTGGGAATGGCTCGCCGCGCAGCCCGGGGGCGCCTCGGTGGCGCTGCGCAAGCTGGTCGAGGAGGCGCGCCGCAGCCAGTCCGGGCGTGCGCGGCAGGCGCAGGAGCGCGCCTACCATTTCATGAATGCGATGGCCGGCGACCTGCCGGGCTTCGAGGAGGCGACGCGGGCGCTGTTCGCCGGGGATCGCGAGGGCTTCGCCGAGCGGATCGCCGGCTGGCCGACCGATGTGCGCGAGCACGCCGCCTGGCTGGCAAGCGACGGAGAATCCTGAGGGGAGGGGGGCGGCTAGAGTTTCTCGTCGCCGCTGTCTTCTTCCGGGCGCGTCTTGTTCACGCCGGGCAGGTGCAACCCGCTCTCGGCGATCTGGCTGCCTTCCATCTGCGGCTGGGTCACCCAGGTGAGGATGTCGTAGTAGCGCCGCACGTTCTGTACGAAGTGCACGGTCTCGCCGCCGCGCGCATAGCCGTAGCGGGTCTTGGCGTACCACTGCTTCTGCGCCAGGCGCGGCAGCATCTTCTTCACGTCCAGCCACTTGTTCGGGTTGAGGCCTTCCTTCTCGGCCATCTTGCGCGCGTCTTCCAGGTGCGCGCCGCCGATGTTGTAGGCGGCCAGGGCGAACCAGCTGCGGTCCGGTTCCTTGATGCTCTCGGGCAGTTCGCTGCGGATCTGCACGAAATACTTACTGCCGCCCTGGATGCTCTGCTTCGGGTCGAGCCGGTTGGACACGCCCATCGCCTGGGCGGTGCGGTTGGTCAGCATCATCAGGCCGCGCACGCCGGTCTTGGAGGTGGCGCCGGGCTGCCACAGCGATTCCTGGTAGCCGATGGCGGCGAGCAGGCGCCAGTCGGTATCCAGCTGCTTGCCGCTCTGCTTGAAGTGGCTTTCGTAGCGCGGCAGGCGTTGCTGCAGGTGCTGGGCGAAGGTGTAGGCGCCGACGTAGCCGAGTACGTCGACATGCCCGTAGTAACGGTCCTTCAGGCGTTGCAGCAGGCCTTCCTTCTTGGCCTGGTCGAGGAACGCGTTGACCTCGTTCATCAGGCTGTCGTCGTCGCCCCCCGGCAAGGCCCAGGCCAGCCCGCGGGCTTCGCCGAAATCGAAGGCGACGCGGACGTTGGGGAAGTACACCTGGTTCATCGCCAGTTCGTTGGAGTCGACCAGGGTCAGGTCGATGTCGCCGACGTCGACCATGCGCAACAGGTCGACCACTTCGACAGCATCGGATTCTTCGTACTTCAGTTCGGGATACTGCTTCTTCAGCTCGGCGAGCTGCTCCGCGTGGCTGCTGCCCTTGAGCACCATGATGCGCTTGCCGACCAGGTCTTCCGGGCGGGTCGGGCGCTGCTGGCCGTTGCGGTAGATGATCTGCGGGGTGACGTCGAGGTAGGTGTGCGAGTAGCGCACGCTGGCGTCGTCTTCGCGTCCCGGGGTCAGGCCGGCCGCGGCGAGCGCCGGGCCGCCCTCGCGGGAAAGCTGGGCATAGAGGTCGTCGAGGTTGTCGGCGGTCTCGATCTTCAGCTCGACGCCGAGACGCTCGGCGAAGCGCTTGGCCAGTTCGTATTCGAAGCCGGTTTCGCCGTTGCGGTCCTGGAAGTAGGTGGCCGGGCTGTTGCGGGTGATCACGCGCAGTACGCCCTCCTTCTGCACGCGCTCCAGGGCGGTAGGGGCTTTCGCCTCGCTACAGCCCGCAAGCAGCAGAAAGATGCCGGTCGCCAACAGCCAGGCGGCGCAACGTAAGCGGTACGCGGTCAGGGCAAACATCGGCGCAGTATACGCAAAGGCGAGACGGCGCCATATCTCGACAGCCGGGACCTTCTCTGCTATCGCCGGGATACCGTTCGTCCGCCGTTTCGCTTGCCCCGTCGCAGAGCGCTGCGGCGCCGTTCTCGAAGTGCTTCGAAGCGGGCCGCCGCGGATCCGATGGAGGGCTATGCGATAGCCATCGGCGCGGGTGCCGCCGGACGGTGCTTTACGGTAGAATGCACGGCCTCTGCGGGCCGGCCCGGCCGGCCCCCACACCTTCCCGTCTCCAGAGGCTGTTCCGACAATGCTGATCCTGCGCGGCGCTCCCGCCCTTTCCGCTTTCCGCCACGGCAAACTGCTCGAGCAACTGACCCAGCACGTACCTGCCGTTACCGGGCTGTACGCTGAGTTCGCGCATTTCGCCGACGTCACCGGCGCGCTCACTGCCGACGAGGGGCAGGTGCTGGCGCGGCTGCTGAAATACGGCCCGAGCGTGCCGGTGCAGGAGCCCAGCGGCCGGCTGTTCCTGGTGGTGCCGCGCTTCGGCACCATCTCGCCGTGGTCGAGCAAGGCCTCCGACATCGCCCGCAACTGCGGCCTGGCGAAGATCGACCGGCTGGAGCGCGGCATTGCCTACTATGTGCAGGGCGAACTTTCCGAGAGCGATGCCCAACAGGTCGCCGCCCGCCTGCATGACCGCATGACCCAACTGGTGCTGGACCGTCTGGAAGGCGCCGCCGAGCTGTTCAGCCATGCGCAGCCCCGCCCGCTCACCGCCGTCGACGTGCTTGGCGGCGGTCGCGCAGCGCTGGAGAAGGCCAACGTCGAGTTGGGCCTGGCCCTGGCCGAGGACGAGATCGACTACCTGCTGAAGAGCTTCGGCGAACTGGGGCGCAACCCGCACGACGTCGAGCTGATGATGTTCGCCCAGGCCAACTCCGAGCATTGCCGGCACAAGATCTTCAATGCCAGTTGGGACATCGACGGGCAGGCCCAGGACAAGAGCCTGTTCGGCATGATCAAGAACACCTACGAGATGAACCGTGAAGGCGTGCTGTCCGCATACAAGGACAACGCCGCGGTCATCGTCGGCCATGTCGCCGGGCGTTTCTTCCCCGATCCGCAGACCCGCGAATACGCCGCCAGCCGCGAGCCGGTGCAGATCCTGATGAAGGTGGAGACCCATAACCACCCGACCGCCATCGCGCCGTTCCCCGGTGCCTCCACCGGTTCCGGCGGCGAGATCCGCGACGAGGGCGCCACCGGCCGCGGCGCCAAGCCGAAGGCCGGCCTGACCGGCTTCACCGTGTCCAACCTGCAGATCCCCGGTTTCGAGCAGCCCTGGGAAGTGCCCTACGGCAAGCCCGAGCGCATCGTCACCGCGCTGGACATCATGGTCGAGGGCCCGCTGGGCGGCGCCGCGTTCAACAACGAGTTCGGCCGTCCGGCGCTGACCGGCTACTTCCGTACCTTCGAGCAGAAGATCGCTACCCCTCACGGCGAGGAAGTGCGCGGCTACCACAAGCCGATCATGCTCGCCGGCGGCATGGGCAACATTCGCGACGAACACGTGCAGAAGGGCGAGATCAGCGTCGGCGCCAAGCTCATCGTCCTTGGCGGCCCGGCCATGCTGATCGGCCTGGGCGGCGGCGCCGCCTCTTCGATGGCCACCGGCGCCAGCTCCGCCGACCTCGACTTCGCCTCGGTGCAGCGCGACAACCCGGAAATGGAGCGACGTTGCCAGGAAGTGATCGACCGCTGCTGGCAGCTCGGCGAGCGCAACCCGATCAGCTTCATCCATGACGTCGGTGCCGGCGGCCTGTCCAACGCCCTGCCGGAACTGATCAACGACGGCGGCCGCGGCGGTCGCTTCGAGCTGCGCGCAGTGCCCAACGACGAGCCGGGCATGAGCCCGCTGGAAATCTGGTGCAACGAGTCGCAGGAGCGCTACGTGCTGTCGGTGGACGCCGCCGACTTCGAGACCTTCAAGGCCATCTGCGAGCGCGAGCGCTGCCCGTTCGCGGTGGTCGGCGAGGCCATCGAGCAGCGCCAGCTGACCGTCGCCGACAGCCATTTCGACAACAAGCCGGTGGACATGCCGCTGGAAGTCCTGCTCGGCAAGGCGCCGCGCATGCACCGCGCGGTCACCCGCGAGGCCGAGCTGGGCGACGATTTCGACGCCGCCGGGCTGGAGCTGCAGGAAAGCGTCGAGCGCGTCCTGCGCCATCCCGCCGTGGCCAGCAAGAGCTTCCTGATCACCATCGGCGACCGCACCATCACCGGGCTGGTGGCCCGCGACCAGATGGTCGGGCCCTGGCAGGTGCCGGTGGCCGACTGCGCCGTCACCGCCACCAGCTTCGACGTCTACACCGGCGAGGCCATGGCGATGGGCGAACGTACCCCGCTGGCGCTGCTGGACGCCCCGGCTTCCGGACGCATGGCCATCGGCGAGACGGTCACCAACCTGGCTGCCGCGCGTATCGGCAAGCTGTCCGACATCAAGCTTTCCGCCAACTGGATGGCCGCCGCCGGCCACCCCGGCGAGGACGCGCGCCTGTATGACACGGTCAAGGCCGTGGGCATGGAACTGTGCCCGGAACTGGGCATCACCATCCCGGTGGGCAAGGACTCGATGTCCATGAAGACCCGCTGGCAGGACAATGGCGAGGACAAGAGCGTCACTTCTCCGGTCTCGCTGATCGTCACCGGCTTCGCCCCGGTCGCCGACGTGCGCCAGAGCCTGACCCCGCAACTGCGCCTGGACAAGGGCGAGACCGACCTGATCCTGATCGATCTCGGTCGCGGCAAGAACCGTCTCGGCGGCTCGATCCTGGCCCAGGTCCACGGCAAGCTCGGCCGCGCCGTGCCGGACGTCGACGACGCCGAGGATCTGAAAGCCTTCTTCGCGGTGATCCAGGGGCTCAATGCCGACGGCCATATCCTCGCCTACCACGACCGTTCCGACGGCGGCCTGATCACCAGCGTGCTGGAGATGGCCTTCGCCGGTCACTGCGGCGTCGAGCTGAACCTCGATGCCCTGGCCGATAGCCGCGAAGAGTTGGCGGCCGTGTTGTTCAGCGAGGAACTGGGCGCGGTGATCCAGGTTCGCGAGGGCGCCACTCCGGAAGTCCTCGCGCAGTTCAGCGCCGCCGGTCTCGACGACTGCGTGGCGGTGATCGGCCAGCCGGTCAACGGCTACGAGATCAACCTGAACTACAACGGCGAGATCGTCTACAGCGCCCAGCGCCGCATCCTGCAACGCATCTGGAGCGAGACCAGCTACCAGATCCAGCGTCTGCGCGACAACGCCGACTGCGCCGAGCAGGAGTTCGACGCGTTGCTGGACGAAGACAACCCCGGGCTGTCGATCAAGCTCAGCTACGACGTCAACGACGACATCGCCGCGCCCTACATCAAGAAGGGCGTGCGGCCGAAAGTGGCGATCCTCCGCGAGCAGGGCGTCAACGGCCAGGTGGAGATGGCCGCGGCGTTCGACCGCGCCGGCTTCGCCGCGATCGACGTGCACATGAGCGACATCCTCGCCGGGCGGGTCGACCTGGACGCCTTCAAGGGCCTGGTGGCCTGCGGTGGCTTCTCCTACGGCGACGTGCTCGGCGCCGGCGAGGGCTGGGCCAAGTCGATCCTCTTCAACGCCCGCGCCCGCGACGGCTTCCAGGCCTTCTTCGCGCGCAAGGACAGCTTCGCCCTCGGCGTCTGCAACGGCTGCCAGATGATGTCCAACCTGCACGAGCTGATTCCCGGCACCGAGTTCTGGCCGCACTTCGTGCGCAACCGTTCCGAGCAGTTCGAGGCGCGGGTGGCGATGGTCCAGGTGCAGGAGTCGTCGTCGATCTTCCTGCAGGGCATGGCCGGTTCGCGCCTGCCGATCGCCATCGCCCATGGCGAAGGCCATGCGGAGTTCGAGTCGGAGGAAGCGTTGCTCGAGGCCGACCTTTCCGGCTGCGTGTCGCTGCGTTTCGTCGACAACCACGGCAAGGTCACCGAAGCCTACCCGGCCAACCCCAACGGGTCGCCGCGCGGCATCACCGGGCTGAGCAGCCGCGACGGCCGGGTCACCATCATGATGCCGCACCCCGAGCGGGTGTTCCGCGCCGTGCAGAATTCCTGGCGTCCGGACGACTGGCAGGAAGACGGCGGCTGGCTGCGCATGTTCCGCAACGCCCGGGTCTGGGTGGACTGATCCGGCATGGCGGGCGATGCGGACTCCAGCTCGTCGCCCGACCTTCTTCCCGAGGTTCGCCGGGTCTCTCCCGGCGACACCTTGCGGCTCTGTACCTGCGGGGCTTCGGCTTCGCTTCCCGACTGTCCCGCCGACTGCCGCAACGGCCTGACGCTCCACGCGACCCGCGAGCGCCTGTTGCTGTTGTGCCGCTGCGGGCGCTCCGCCGACCTGCCGTATTGCGACGGTAGCCATGCGCCTTCCGCCTCCGGGCTGAAGGCCAGGTGGCGGCGTTTCCGCGGCTGAACGTAAATCTGTGAACGCCCGCACGAAGGTGTTGTGACGGGCGAACAAATGTTGCGCTTATCTGTCGTAAAGACAGCGTCAAATATTCATCATGTCAAGGCAAAGTGCCATTATTTGGCGTCGGCAGTCGCACAACCACCGACCGCCTCGTGCAGCATTCGATTCGTGCGGAGAAAACGATGTACAAGCTGTGTTTCTATGTGCCTGAGAGCCATCTGGATGTCGTCAAGCAAGCGGTGTTTGCCGCGGGTGGCGGGCGCATCGGGGCGTACGACAGTTGCTGCTGGCAGTCCCTTGGCCAGGGCCAGTTCCGGCCCCTGGACGGTAGCCAACCCTACCTGGGCCAGGTCGGCCAGGTCGAGCACGTGGCGGAGTGGAAAGTGGAGCTGGTGGTGGCCGACGAGCTCATCCACGCCAGCGTCAAGGCGCTGAAGGCGGCGCATCCCTATGAGACCCCGGCCTACGAAGTCTGGCGCCTGACCGACATGGTCTTCTGAGTTTTCCTCGCACAAGCAAGAAGGGCGGCCAGTGGCCGCCCTTTTCGTTATCCGCCTCACGGGGAGAGTCCGACCCGGGGCTGTGGCGTGGCGCGAACAACCGCTTGGCGGTTATCCGCCGATTGGCCGAGGTCCAGCCCTCCTGCCGTCAGCGCCGCAGCAGCGGTTGCAGGGCCTGGCTCAGGGCCGCGGCGCGGGGGCCCACCAGGATATGGCAGATGCCGCCGGCGAGGGAACTGACGCCCTGTCCGCCGAGACGACGCAGTTGCTCGGTGGCCAGCTTGCGTTCGTCCGCCACGCTGACCCGCAGGCGGGTCAGTGCGACGTCCCGTACCTCGCGCAGGTTGCCGGCGCCGCCGAGGGCGCCGAGCCAGGCCTGGGCTTCGGCGGCGTCGACGGTGGCCTGCATCGACACCACCTCTTCGGCTGCGTTCGGACTGCCCAGCGGCGGTACGGCTTCGCCCGGTTGCGTATCGAAGGGCAGGGCGCGGCGGATCTCGTCGGCGATGCTGTCGGCCTGTGGGCCGACCACCACCTGCAGGCTGCCGGCCTTGCCCGGACGTACCACGGCCATCGCACCGAGGGCCTTGAGCTGGGCGTCCGAGGCCTTGTCGCGGTCGACCAGGCGCAGACGCAGGCGCGTGGTGCAGGCGTCCACCACTTCGAGGTTGGCTGCGCCACCCAGGGCGCGGATGAATGCCGGGGCGCGCTCGGCTTCGGCGTTGTCGCCCGATTCGCTGCTCGCGTCGTCTTCGCGGCCCGGGGTCTTCAGGTTGAAGCGGCGGATGCAGAAGTCGAACACCAGGTAATAGATGCCGGCATAGAGCAGGCCCAGCGGCCAGAGCATCCAGCCGTGGGTGGAACGGCCCCAGCCCAGGGCGAGGTCGATGGCGCCACCGGAGAAGGTGAAGCCGAGGCGGATGTCGAGCAGGTCGGTGAGGGCCATGGACAGGCCGGTGAGCAGCGCATGCAGCAGGTAGAGCAGCGGCGCGAGGAACATGAAGGCGAACTCCACCGGCTCGGTGACGCCGGTGAGGAAGGCGGTCAAGGCCATCGACAGGAGCAGTCCGCCGATCAGCTTGCGCCGCTCCGGACGGGCGTTGCGGTACATCGCCAGGCAGGCGGCGGGCAGGCCGAACATCATCACCGGGAACATCCCGGCCATGAACTGGCCGCCCTTCGGGTCGCCGGCGAAATAGCGCGCCAGGTCGCCGGTGACGACGCGCCCGGTTTCCGGGTCGGTGAAGCTGCCGAAGACGAACCACACCAGGTTGTTGAGGATGTGGTGCAACCCGGTGACGATCAGCAGGCGGTTCAGCACGCCGAAGGCGAAGGCGCCGAAGCTGCCGCTTTCCAGCATGAGCTGGCCGAGGCCGTTGATGCCCTGTTGCAGCGGTGGCCAGATCACCCCGAACAGCAGGCCCAGGCAGACCGCGCTGATCCCGGTGGCGATCGGCACGAAGCGGCGGCCGCCGAAGAACGCCAGGTATTCCGGCAGCTTCACGTCCTTGAAGCGGTTATACAGGGCGCCAGCCACCAGGCCGCTGATGATGCCGGAGAGCACGCCCATGTCGATGCCCGGATCGATCACCTTGAGCACCGAGATCATCACCAGGTAGCCGATGGCGCCGGCCAGGCCGGCGGTGCCGTTGTTGTCGCGAGCGAAACCGACGGCGATGCCGATGGCGAAGATCAGCGCCAGGTTGGCGAAGATCGCCTTGCCGGCGTCGTGGACCAGCGGAATGTCGAGCAGGTCGACGTCGCCCAGGCGCAGCAGCAGGCCGGCGATCGGCAGGATCGCGATCGGCAGCATCAGGGCGCGGCCCAGGCGTTGCAGGCTTTCGATCAGGAACGGGGGCATGGCGGTGGTCTCCGATTGTTCTTGTCAGGCCAGCGGCCAGTGTTGCAGGCAGGCGTCGCGCACCGCCCGGGCGCTGCCCAGGTCCAGCAGCGCCTGGGCGTGGCGGCGGCATTCGGCGGCGTCGAGCTGGCGCACCCGGGTCTTGATCTCGCCGACCAGGTTCGGACCGACGGACAATTCCTCGACCCCGAGGCCGACCAGTACCGGTGTCGCCAGCGGGTCCGAGGCCAGTGCACCGCAGACGCCGACCCAGCGGCCGTGACGGGCTGCTCCGGCGCAGGTCTGGGCGATCAGCCGCAGCAGCGCCGGGTGGAGGGCGTCGATGCGGTCGGCCAGGCCGGCGTGGCAACGGTCCATGGCCAGGGCGTACTGCGACAGGTCGTTGGTGCCGATGGAGAGGAAGTCGGCGTGTTCGGCCAGTTGATCGGCGAGCAGGGCGGCGGAGGGCACCTCGATCATCACCCCGAGTTCGGGCAGGCGCTCGATCCCCAATTGCGTGGCCAGCTCGCCGAGGCGGCCACGGATGGCGCGCAGTTCGTCGACCTCGCTGACCATCGGCAGCAGTATCCGGCAGCGTTCCAGCGGTTCGACCCTCAGCAGCGCGCGCAACTGCTGGTCGAGCAGTTCCGGGCGCGCCTGGCCGAGACGGATGCCGCGCAGGCCCAGCGCAGGGTTTTCTTCCACCGGCAGCGGCAGGTAGTCGAGGTGCTTGTCGCCGCCGACATCGATGGTGCGGATGATCACCTTGCGCTGGCCCATGGCGTCCAGGACCTCCTGGTAGGCGTTGCGCTGCTCCTCTTCGTCGGGCGCGGCGCGGCGCTCGAGAAAGAGAAACTCGGTGCGTAGCAGGCCGACCCCGTCGGCGCCGTTGGCGAAGGCTTCGGCGGCCTCGCGCGGCGAGGCGACGTTGGCGCCGATCTCGATGCGCCGGCCGTCGCGGGTGAGCGCCTCGCGCTGCGCATCGGCCTGCTGGCGGCGGCGTTGTTCCTCGCGCTGCGCCACTTGCAAGGCGACCTGCTCCAGGCGTCGAGCGTCTGGGCTGAGTTCCAGCCGGCCCTGGCCGGCGTCCAGCACCACCTGCCGGCCTTCCTCCAGCTCCAGCAGCCCGGCGCCGAGCGCCACCAGGCACGGCAGGCCCTTGCTGCGGGCGAGGATGGCCACGTGGGAGGTGGCGCCGCCTTCGGCCATGCACAGGCCAGCCGCGCCGGCATCCACCAGCGGCGCGAGGTCGGAGGGGGTGATCTCCCGGGCGGCGACGATGGCCCCAGCAGGCACCCGCAATGGCGCGGTGTCGCCGAGCAGTACCCGCAGCACGCGTTTTTCCAGGTCGCGCAGGTCGTTGGCGCGCTCGGCCAGCAGCAGGTTGCCCAGCGCCTGGAGAATCTCGCACTGGGCCTGGATCGCCCGGTGCCAGGCGTGGGCGGCGCCGACGCCCTGGTCGATCAGCATGTCGGCGGCGTCCAGCAGACCCGGGTCTTCCAGCAGCGCGAGATGCGCGGAAAAGATCGCCGCTTCGTTCTCGTCGCCGCCGAGCCTGGCCTGCTGCAGGCTCCCCTGTACGTCGTCGCGCACCCGTTGCAGGGCCTGGTCCAGGGCGAGGTGCTGTTCCTCGGGACGATGCCGGCCGTCATCCGCCGGCAGGCTGATGGCGCCGAGCCGCGCCAGGGGACCGCTGGCCAGGCCGGGCGAAGCGCAGACGCCGGCCAGGGTACCGGCGACAGCCGCAGGTCGCGCCGCCTCGCCCGGGGCGATGGCGCGCGGAGCCTCCTTCGGAGCCCCCGCGGTGGCGCTGGCGAGGGCCGCGAGCAGGGCGCCGAGGGCCGCCTCGCTGTCTTCGCCGCGACAGATCACCTCTACCTCGTCCTGTTCGGCGACCCCCAGGCCCATGATGCCGACCAGGCTGTCGACGCTGGCCACCTGCCCGGCGAAGTGCAGTTCGGCCTGGCTGGAAAAGCCCTGCGCGGTCTTGCGTAGCAGCGCTGCCGGGCGTGCGTGCAGACCGCCATGATGGGCGACCCGCGCCCGCCCGCGAACCTGGCGCTGCGCGGAGCCTTCGCCAGGCGCGGGATTGGCCGGACGTTGCTCGGCCTTCTCCGGACTCAGTTGCAGGAGCGGCGCGCCGACCTCCACCGGGTTGGTGGTCAGCGGGCGTACCTGGAAGCCGTCGCCGTTGGTCAGGATCATCACCGTGATCAGACTGCGGCTGCCGCGGGCGACGCGGTCCAGGTCGAAGCGCAGCAGCGACTGGCCCTCGATCACCCGCGCACCTTCCTCGACCAGCGCTTCGAAGCCCTCGCCTTGCAGCTGTACGGTGTCGAGGCCGACGTGCAGCAGCAACTCGGCACCGTTGTCGGCGCGCAGGCTGAGCGCGTGGCGGGTTCGCGCCAGGTGGCTGACCAGCCCGGCGCAGGGCGCGTGCAGGCAGTCGTTGAGCGGGTCGATGGCGATGCCTTCGCCCAGGGTGCCGCTGGAAAACACCGGGTCGGGTACTCGGTTGAGCGGCATCACGGGGCCGCTCAGGGGCGCTTTGAGGGCGAGATTCTTGTTGTTCATGGGCGCGCGCTCAGGCTCAGTGGGTTCGGGTGACTTTGCTCAGGTGCCGTGGCTGGTCCGGGTCCATGCCGCGGGCTTCGGCCAGGCCGGCGGCCATGACGTAGAAACTCTGGATCGCCAGGATCGGATCGAGCGCCGGATGCGCGGCGCGCTGCAGCGGCAGGTCGCGTTCGGCGATGTCATCCGGGGCGGCGAGCAATACCTGCGCACCGCGCTGGCGCATATCCTCGGCGAGCGCCAGCAGGCCTTCCTGCTCCGGGCCGCGGGGAGCGAACACCAGCAGCGGATAGCGCTCCTCGACCAGCGCCATCGGTCCATGGCGGACCTCGGCGCTGCTGAAGGCCTCGGCCTGGATCGCCGAGGTTTCCTTGAATTTCAGCGCGGCCTCCTGGGCGATGGCGTAGCCGGCGCCGCGACCGATCACCATCAGCCGCTGGCAGTCGCGCAGGGCCTCGATGGCCGGCGACCAGTCGAGCCTGGCGGCCTGCTCCAGCCCGGCCGCCAGGCCCTGGCCTGCGGCCAGCAGGGCATTGTCGCGCTGCCAGTGGGCGAGCAGGCGGGCGCTGGCGCTGAGCGTGGCGATGAAGCTCTTGGTCGCTGCGACGCTGCGCTCGGCGCCGGCGCAGAGCGGCACGACGAATTCGCTGGCGGCTTCCAGCGGCGAATCCTCGGCATTCACCAGGGCGATGCCCAGGGCGCCGCGTTCGCGCAGGATGCGCAGGCTGTCCACGAGATCGGGGCTCTGCCCGGACTGCGAGAAAGCGAAGACGGCCTGCCCGGCGACACGCAGTGGCGAGCGGTTCAGGGTCACTACCGACATGGGCAGCGAGGCCACCGGCAAGCCGGCGTGCTGCATGGCCAGGTAGGCGAAGTAGCTGGCGGCATGGTCGGAGCTGCCGCGCGCGACAGTCAGTGCCAGGTTCGGATCAACCTCCCGCAGACGCTGGCCAAGCGCCGGCAGGCAGGCGTCGAGCACGGCCAGTTGACGGCTCGCCACCGTGGCGGCGGAGAGCGCTTCCTCGAGCATCAGCGAAGTCATTCGAGTTCTCCTTCCACCATCACGGCGTCGAGTTCCAGGGAGCGATCCAGGCGCACCACATCGGCCCAGGCTGCGGGCGCCAGGCGGCCGCGCTCGGCGAGGCCGAGGTAATCGGCGGGGAATTGCGAAAGGCGTTGCGAGGCTTCGGCCAGGGGCAGGCCGATCTTCACCAGGTTGCGCAGCGCCTGGTCCATGGTCAGGGTGCTGCCGGCCAGAGTGCCGTCGGGCAGGCGCACGCCGCCCAGGCACTTGGTCACCGTGTGGCTGCCGAGCTTGTACTGGCCGTCGGGCATGCCGGCGGCGGCGGTGGAGTCGGTCACGCAGTACAGGCACGGGATCGAACGCAGGGCCACCCTGATGGCGCCGGGATGGACATGCAGCAGGTCGGGGATCAGCTCGGCGTAGCGTGCGTGGGCCAGGGCCGCGCCGACGATACCCGGTTCGCGGTGGTGCAGGCCGGTCATGGCGTTGTAGAGGTGGGTGAAGCTGCTGGCGCCGGCTTCCAGTGCGGCCACGCCATCCTCGTAGCTGCCCAGGGTATGGCCGATCTGCAGGCGTACGCCGCGCTCGGCGAGGGCTCGGATCAGCGGCCGGTGTCCGGCGATCTCGGGGGCGATGGTGATTACCCGGATCGGCGCGCGGCGCAGGTAGTCCTCGACTTCCTCGAGCACCGCGGCATGGGCGAAGTTGGGCTGTGCGCCGAGCTTGCCGGAGTTGATGTAGGGGCCTTCCAGGTGCACGCCGAGTATCCGTGAACCGCCCTCCAGCGAGCGGCGGCAGTAATCGCCGAGCTGGCTGAGGATGTCGGCGATCTCCTCGCGCGGTGCGGTCATGGTGGTGGCCAGCAGCGAGGTCGTGCCGAAGCGCCGGTGGGTGCGGGCGATGGTGGCGAAGGCGTCGCCGCCTTCCATGATGTCGCGGCCGCCGCCGCCGTGCACATGCAGGTCGATGAAGCCTGGCAGCAGGTACGGATCGGCGTTGTCGGCCGGATCGCAGGGCTCGCCTTCGATCCGCTGGATACGTCCGTCCTGGATGTGCAGGCGGCCGAGGACCCAGCCTTGCGGGGTGAGAATGTTGCCTTCGAGCATGGCGGCTCCGTGTCGGTCAGCGTCGCAGTTCGGCGACGAAGTCGTAGTAGTCGTTGCGGCAGTAGGTGTCGGTCAGCTCGATCGGGGTGTTGTCCTCGAGGTAGCCGATCCGGGTCATCAGCAGCATCGCGGTGCCCGGCGCGATGCCGACCAACGCGGCATCGGACGCGGACGCGTTGATCGCGCGCACGTGCTGGAGGGCGCGGACCACCGGGCGACCGATGCCGTCCAGGTATTCGTAGAGGGAATCGCCGACCGCTGTCGGATCCGGCAGCAGGCGTGCCGGCAGGGTGCTGTTCTCGATCGCCATCACCGTGCCGTCGGCCTTGCGCAGGCGCTTCATGCGCACGACCTTTTCGGTCGGCGAGAGGCCGAGGCGGATCAGTTCGTCGTGGGTGGGCAGGGCGATGCCGCGCTCCAGCCAGGTGGAGCCGGGGGTGAAGCCTTTCAGGCGGAGCATCTCGCTGAAGCTGGAGAGACGCGACAGCGGTTGTTCGAGACGCGGCGTAATGAAGGTGCCGGAGCCCTGGTTGCGGCGGATCAGCCCCTGCTCGAAGAGTACTTCGAGGGCCTTGCGCGCGGTGACGCGGGAAATGTTCAGGGTTTCGCTGAGGTTGCGTTCGGAGGGCAGCGCTTCCTCCGCTTTCCACTGGCCGGCATGGATCGCGCTCTCGAGATTGCGCGCCAGCTGCAGATAGAGGGGGGTGGGTTGCGCCTCGTCGGGACGCAGGGCCAGGAGCAGGTCGTGGGCTGTCTTCATGAGAGGTTCCGATGCGGATTGTGTTGTTGTCGCCCGGTAATGCTGGGAAAACTAATACCACTTGAATACCACGTCAATGCCAGTTGTACGTCGCGCACGCGTCAGCCAGCCGTCCCGTCGATTGACTTGGCCTGAGTAAGGGATGCAAGGGTTTGACGGATAAAAGAAAACGCCGCCGGAAAATCTCGCGGCGGCGTTCCTGGTGTGGCTGACGGCTGACGAGTGGTATCAGCCTGGTTCTGTCAGGGGCGGATCTCGATCAGCGTGCCGTCTTTCACCACGCTCCAGACTTCGCGCATGTCGGTGTTGTTCATGGCGATACAGCCATTGGTCCAGTCCAGGGTGGAGAAGTACCACTCCGGGTATTCGTCATCCAGCGGGGTGCCGTGGATCATGATCATGCCACCGGCCGGCAGGCCCTTTTCCCGGGCCTTGGCCACGTCGCGGGCGTTGGGGTAGGAAATGTGCATGGAGAGGTTGTAGTTGTTGCTGGTCTTGCGCCAGTCGATCCAGTAGAAGCCTTCCGGGGTGCGGTTGTCGCCTTCGGCCAGCTTCGGGCCGGTCGGGCGCTTGCCCAGCGAGACACGGTAGCTTTTCAGGACGTTGCCTTTGTTGAGGAGCAGCAGTTTTCGCTCGGACTTGAGCACCAGGACCTTGTCCACCTTGCCTTCCAGGCTCGGTGCGGCATTGGCCTGGGTCAGACTGGCGAAGGTCAAGCACAGCAAAGCAAGCAACCAGCGCATGGAAGTGAAATCCCCGATGTTCCCTTGAGCCGCAACGGCAGCGGTGTTCGAGTGTTTGGCGTTCAGTCTTTCTTATAGGAAGCCAGCATAGGTGCAATGGCTTCGTTGCGCACCGGGAAGCAGCCTTCGCGGCGGTCGCTGAAGTAGCATTCTAAGGTACGGCCGATGGTCGGAAAAGCCAGCTCCGACCAGGGAATCTCCGCTTCGTCGAAAAGCCGCACCTCCAGGCTTTCATCGCCGGCGGAGAAATCCAGGTCGAGCAGCTCGGCGCGGAAGAACAGGTAGACCTGGCTGATGTGCGGCAGGTCGAAAAGGGTATAGAGCTGCAGGCCGCCGATCCGCGCGTTGGCTTCTTCCTCTGTCTCGCGGGCCGCCGCCTGGGCGAGGGTCTCGCCGTTCTCCATGAAGCCGGCCGGCAGCGTCCAGTAGCCCAGGCGCGGTGCAATGGCGCGACGGCAGAGCAGGACCTGGCCGTCCCACACCGGCAGGCTGCCGGCGACGATACGCGGGTTCTGGTAGTGCACGGTGTGGCAGGCGTCGCAGACGTAGCGCAGGCGGTTGTCGCCGTCCGGGATGCGCTGGACCACCGTGGCGCCGCACAGGCTGCAGAATTTCATGCCAGGTTCTTCTTCGGGGAAAGGCCTATCTTGCTCGGCTGGCCGGGAGGCGACAAGGCCCCGTGCGGGAGGGGTGGGCTGGCCGGGGCTTTCGTGCCATGATCTCGGGGAAACGACAAGACCTCGGAAACCCCGGCAGTATGAACTGCACGCTCGACGAGTTGCGCCAACGCATCGAGGCGCACCGCCCCCGCCAACTGGATACCGACCAGCGCTTCCCCCAAGCGGCCGTGCTGGTGCCCATCACCCGCAGCGACGATCCGGAGCTGGTGCTGACTCTGCGCGCCGCCGGTTTGTCCACCCATGGCGGCGAGGTCGCCTTCCCCGGCGGGCGGCGCGACCCGGAAGACGCCGACCTGGTGCGCACCGCCCTGCGCGAGGCGGAGGAGGAGATCGCCTTGCCGCCGGGCCTGGTGGAAGTGGTCGGGCCGCTGAGCACCCTGGTCTCGCGGCATGGCATCGAGGTCACTCCCTATGTCGCCTTCATTCCCGACTTCGTCGAGTACCAGCCCAACGACGGTGAGATCGCCGCGGTGTTCAACGTGCCGCTGAGTTTCTTTCGCGACGACCCGCGCGAGGTCACCCACCGTATCGACTACTTCGGCCGCAGCTGGTACGTGCCCAGCTATCGCTTCGGCGAGTTCAAGATCTGGGGCCTGACGGCCATCATGGTGGTGGAGCTGGTCAACCTGCTGTACGACGACCCCATCGACCTGCACACGCCGCCGGCTTCGTTCATCAAACTGAGTTGACCGACGGGGCGCAGACCCCGGCCATGAGGAGATCGCGATGAAATACCGCCTGGGCGATGCCCGCGTCGAAACCCATCCCGACAGCTGGATCGCGCCCAGCGCAGCGGTGATCGGCAAGGTTCGCCTGGATGCCGGCGCCAGCGTCTGGTTTGGCGCGGTGCTGCGCGGCGACAACGAGCTGATCCATATCGGCGAGCACAGCAACGTCCAGGACGGCTCGGTGATGCACACCGACATGGGCTATCCGCTGACCCTCGGCAAGGGCGTCACCGTCGGCCACAACGCCATGCTGCATGGTTGCAGCGTGGGCGACTACAGCCTGGTGGGGATCAACGCGGTGATCCTCAATGGGGCGAAGATCGGCAAGTACTGCATCATCGGCGCCAACGCGCTGATTCCCGAGGGCAAGGAGATTCCCGACGGCTCGCTGGTGATGGGCTCGCCGGGCAAGGTAGTGCGCGAGCTGAGCGAGCCGCAGAAGAAGATGCTCGAGGCCAGCGCCGCCCACTATGTGCACAATGCCCGCCGTTACGCCCGCGACCTCGTCGAGGACCCGGCGTGAACGAGCGACCGGTGGCTTCGCCCTGCGTGCATGTCTGCGCGCTGGACGAGCAGGACATCTGCATCGGCTGCCAGCGCACGGCGGCCGAGATCACCCGCTGGGGCCTGATGAGCAACGACGAGCGCCGCGAGGTGCTCGGTCGCTGTTTCGAGCGCGCCAAGGCGCAAGGGCTGGTCAGCGGTTCCGCCTGAAGCGGATTCCGTTTTCTTTCATTTCCGAGGTTCTTCCATGACCCGTATCGGTACCCCCCTGTCGCCGAGCGCGACCCGCGTCCTTCTCTGTGGCTCCGGCGAGCTGGGCAAGGAAGTCGCCATCGAGCTGCAACGCCTGGGTTGCGAAGTGATCGCCGTCGATCGCTATGGCAACGCGCCGGCCATGCAGGTGGCACATCGCAGCCACGTGATCAGCATGCTCGACGGTGCCGCCCTGCGCGCGGTGATCGAGCAGGAGAAGCCGCACTACATCGTGCCGGAGATCGAGGCCATCGCCACCGCGACCCTGGTCGAGCTGGAGGCCGAAGGCTACACCGTGGTGCCCACCGCCCGCGCCGCGCAACTGACCATGAACCGCGAGGGTATCCGCCGGCTGGCTGCCGAGGAGCTCGGCTTGCCGACCTCGCCCTATCACTTCGCCGATACCTTCGAGGACTACCGCCGTGGCGTCGAGCGCGTCGGCTACCCCTGCGTGGTGAAGCCGATCATGAGTTCGTCGGGCAAGGGCCAGAGCGTCCTGAAAGGCCCCGACGACCTGCAGGCGGCCTGGGACTATGCCCAGGAAGGCGGGCGCGCCGGCAAGGGCCGGGTGATCGTCGAGGGCTTCATCGATTTCGACTACGAAATCACCCTGCTCACCGTGCGCCACGTCGACGGCACCACTTTCTGCGCGCCGATCGGTCACCGCCAGGTCAAGGGTGACTACCACGAGTCCTGGCAGCCGCAGACGATGAGCGCGCAGGCCCTGGCCGAGTCCGAGCGGGTCGCCCGGGCAGTGACCGAGGCCCTCGGCGGACGCGGGCTGTTCGGCGTCGAACTGTTCGTCAAGGGCGACCAGGTGTGGTTCAGCGAGGTGTCGCCGCGACCGCACGATACCGGCCTGGTGACCCTGATTTCCCAGGATCTTTCCGAGTTCGCGCTGCACGCGCGGGCGATCCTCGGCCTGCCGATCCCGGTGATCCGCCAGCTCGGCCCGTCGGCCTCGGCGGTGATCCTGGTGGAAGGCAAGTCCCGGCAGGTCGCTTTCGCCAACCTCGGCGCCGCGCTGAGCGAGGCGGATACGGCGCTACGCCTGTTCGGTAAGCCGGAAGTGGATGGCCAGCGGCGGATGGGCGTGGCCCTGGCGCGCGACGAGTCGATCGACGCCGCCCGCGCCAAGGCGACCCGGGCCGCCCAGGCGGTTCGCGTCGAACTCTGAGATGCGCCGGCTGGCAACGCTGGCCTGGTGGGCGGCGGCTCTGCCGTTGCTGCCGCTGGCGGTGCCGCTGGCTATCCGCACCCGCCGCCGAGCCTTGCGCCTGGCGCCCGCGGCGGGACCTCGCGAAGGGCTGGTCGGTGGGTCCGGTGCCGAAGAGCCGCTGCGCTTGCTGTTGTTCGGTGAGTCGACAGTGGCCGGGGTCGGCGCCAGTTGCCTGGACTACGCCCTGGCCGGCCGCCTGGCCGCGGCGCTGGGCGAGCGTCTGCGCCGCCCGGTGGCCTGGCAGGCGCTGGGCGAGAACGGCATCACCAGCGGCGAGGCGCGCGAACGCCTGCTACCGCAGGTGGCGGGACGTTTCTTCGACCAGGTGATCCTGGTCTTCGGCGTCAATGACACCACCAGCCTGCGCTCCCTCGAACGCTGGCGCGCCGACTGCGCGGCCCTGATCGACGGCTTCCAGGCGGCCGGCGCGCAGGTGACTTGCACCGCGGTGCCGCCGCTGCGGCATTTTTCCGCCTTGCCCGGGTTGCTGCGGGCCCTGCTGGGGTGGCGCGGGCGGCTGCTCGACGAGGCGCTGCGCGATCTCGCTGGCGCGACCGGCGCCGGCTACTGTCCGATCTCGCTGGACCTGCTTCCGGACTACCTGGCCATCGACGGCTTTCATCCGTCGCAGCTGGGCTACCAGGTCTGGGCCGGGGCCCTCGCCGACTGGTTGGCGGCGAGGGAGAAGGGCGGCGCCGCGGTAGCCTGAGCGAGACTCAGGACACTGCGCCGAGGTCGTTGTCGCGGGTTTCCTTCAGGCACAGCACCGCCAGCAGGCTGAGCAGCGCCGCTGCGGAGACGTAGCCGCCGACCCAGCCCAGGCCGCCGATGCCGACCAGCTTCTGGGCGATATAGGGCGCCACCGAGGCGCCGAGAATGCCGCCCAGGTTGTAGGCCGCCGACGCGCCGGTGTAGCGCACGTGGGTGGGGAATATTTCCGGCAGCAGCGCGCCCATCGGGGCGAAGGTGACCCCCATCAGGAACAGCTCGATGCAGAGGAACAGGGCGACGCTGAACGTCGAGCCCTGGCTGAGCAGCGGCTCCATGGCGAAGCCGGAGGCGATCGCCGCCAGGCTGCCGAGCAGCAGTACCGGCTTGCGTCCGAAGCGGTCGCTGAGCCAGGCCGACAGCGGCGTGGCGGCGGCCATGAAGAGCACCGCGAGGCACAGCAGACCAAGGAACTCCTCGCGGCTGAAGCCGAGGCTGGCCACCCCGTAGCTCAGCGAGAACACCGTGGAGATATAGAACAGCGCATAACACACCACCATCGCCAGGGCGCCGAGCAGGGTCGGCCGCCAGTGCTGGGCGAACAGCTCGGCGATCGGCAGGCGGACCCTCTCGTGCTTGGCCATGGCCTTGGCGAACACCGGGGTTTCCGCCAGCTTCAGGCGTACGTAGAGGCCGACCACGACCAGCGCCGCGCTGAGCAGGAACGGGATCCGCCAGCCCCAGTCACGGAACTGCTCCTCGCTGAGCAGCATCGCCAGGGCCAGGAACAGGCCGTTGGCGGCGAGGAAGCCGATCGACGGGCCGAGCTGGGGAAACATGCCGAACCAGGCGCGCTTGCCGGCCGGCGCGTTCTCCGTGGCCAGCAGCGCGGCGCCGCCCCACTCGCCGCCGAGGCCGAGGCCCTGGCCGAAGCGCAGCACGCAGAGCAGCAACGGCGCCCAGTAGCCGATGCTGTCGTAGCCGGGGAGGACGCCGATCAGGGTGGTGGATACCCCCATCAGCAGCAGCGAGGCGACCAGGGTCGACTTGCGCCCGATGCGGTCGCCGAAGTGGCCGAACAGCGCCGAGCCCAGCGGACGGGCGAGGAAGGCGATGCCGAAGGTGAGGAAGGCGCTGAGCATCTGCGCGGTGCCGGATGTCTGCGGGAAGAATACCGGACCGATCACCAGGGCGGCGGCAGTGGCATAGACGTAGAAATCGTAGAACTCGATGGCGGTGCCGATGAAGCTGGCGACTGCGACCCGGGTGGTCGAGTTGGCCGGTTCCGGAGCGGCGTCGGCGGCGAGGGTGGCGGCGGTCATGGTGGGAAGGTCCCTGGCAGTCGGGGCACGACGGAGTGCTTCCGTGCGGCCGGATGGTTATGGCCAGTGCGCCGATGCGGCGGCGCGGCGCCCGGGTGGGGCGGACGAGATCGGTCGCGCAGGGAGTATG
>NZ_SCND01000109.1:0-15829 GCF_005503585.1 Pseudomonas sp. 2VD | reverse complement strand
CTCCCCGGCTCGCCAACCTCCACCCAGCGCAAATGCGCGAACCGCGGATCCTCGCGCAGGCCGGTGTATTTGCGGCGGTTGCCTGCGAAGGTGGTCCATGACCAGAGCAGGATCGAATCCCTGGAGCAGAACGCCATCCGCAGCGATTCACGGTTGCCGTGGGACAGGCGGGTGCGCAGCAGGCCCCGGGCCAGGGTGCGGCGAAGGACCCGGGAGAACACCGTCCAGCGCCCGAAATTCAGCCATACCACGTGGGTGGCGCGGCCCCAGAGCAACTCGCGGACGGCGCTGTAGTTGCCGTCGGCGACCCAGCGCGGCGCCGTCGTCGCCCGCTCCACGGCGTGCTCGAAGCGTTCGTGGGGCACGGCTTGCCAGCCGGGGCCCCAGTAGAGTCGGTCGAGTTCGACATGCGTACAACCCAGCCTGGCGGCCAGCGCGGCGGAGAAGGTCGTCTTCCCGGCCCCGCTGGTGCCGACCACCACCACACGCAGCGGCGCGCCTCGCTCGGCCTCGACGCAGGTCATGCCTTGACCGCGACCAGCGTGTAGCACATCGGGATCGCCAGCGGTCCGTCCTCGTAGAGGTCGTAGAGTTCCTCGCGGTTCGAGTGCGGGTACTCCTTGAAGTGACTCAGGCGCAGGCCGGCGCCGAGCAGCCCGCCGAGGATGTCGCCGAGCGGGTGGACGTACCAGTAGCTGGCGATGCCGGTATCGCTGCCGCTGCCTTCGTAGACGATGGCCTCCCGGGATACGTGGGGCGTGTCGGTGAAGTAGTCGTTGCGCAGTTCGAACGGTTGCTCCGACTCGGGTTCGAGCATCTCCAGGAACGGGTGGGTCTCATAGATCGCCAATTGCCCGCCCGGCTTCAGCAGGCCGCTCACCGAGGCGAAGAAGCGCGCGATGTCGGGCATCCAGTTGAGCACACCGATGGTGATCAGCAGCAGGTCGAACTGACCGTTCAGCTCGGCCGGCAGCTCGTAGGCATTGGCTTCGACGAAACGCGGCTGATGCGGCGAGCGCTCGGCCAGTTGCCGCGCCTGGGCGAGGAAGGCGGCGGACTGGTCGATCCCCACCGCCCGCGCGACGCCGAAGGCGTACAGCGAAAGCACTTCCCGGCCGTTGTTGCAGCCGACCTGGACCGCCGCCTTGCCGGCCAGGTCCAGATTGCGCAGCACGCCAGCCAGGGTCTCGTCCAGGCAACTGAAGCCGGTTTCCTGTACCGCCAGCGACAATTCCTGCCAGCCGCTGCCACGCAGGTGACTGTCGGCGGACGCGTCCCAGGCGCGTCGGTTGCTTTCCACCGCGTGTTCAAGATCCGTCATGCGAAAACCTCAGAAGTGTTCCCAGGAAGGCCAGCCGAGTCGCGAACCCGCAGCCCACTCAATCGCGGAATTGCAGCCCGATATGGGCTCGGCAGTCGCGTCGTTCCAGGCTGCCTTCCTGGAAAGCGCCGCAGGCGCGGTTTCTCAGAGGCAGCGTCTGTTCCACCACGGTCACCCGCACCTCGTTCGCCGGTTGGCGCTGCTCGGCGGGTCGCGGCGCCTGACGCCGGCCGTTCAGGTTGTCGGCCCCGCCTGGCGGGATGCGCCGGCGCGTCGCGGCGATCCGCCTGCATGCTCAATAGAGACCGGTGGCGCTGCCCCGCTCGAACAGCGGCACCTGGTTGGCCAGGATCATGTTGTAGCTGAGCATGAACGGCACCCCGCCGCCGCTTTCGGCGATCTGGCTTACCCAGCCGATGGGGTTGTTGAACAGCGATTCGTCGGGGCTGAGCACGCCGACGGCGGCGCTGTCCGGGTCGCCGTCCCAGGTCACGTCGCCCCAGTGCCAGCCGAGGCCACGCACGTACTGCGCGCCGATCAGCGCGCCGAGGGCGAAGACCGCCTCGTCGTCGAGGCTGCGCCCCTGCTCCCTCGCATCGCGCACGTAGTCGGTGACGGCGGCGACGATCTGCGCCGGCGTCTCGTCCGCGGCGACGCCAAGCAAGGCGAGCCCCTGTGCCTGCAGCTCCGCCAGTTGCTGTTGCAGGTCCGTTGAAAGCGGATTGATCTCGGCCATCCCTGTTCTCCCGAGGCAAGCGTGCGCACCCGTCCGTCGGGCGCGCCATGAAGCGCGTTATCTTACGGCTTCGCGGCGACGAAAGCGCCCTCCCCAGCCAAACGTAGCGCAGCCGCTAATCGCCTCTTCCCGGAAATGCTGCCTTCGGCTCTACTGGCGAATTTGTGCCATCCATACCCGAGACAGCCCCATGACGCTGATCGCCGCCGCCCAGAGCTGCGCCCACCCCGCCGACCTGCCACGCAACCTCGACGACCACCTGCGCCTGATGCGTATCGCCCAGGCACGGGGCGTGCGCCTGCTGGTGTTTCCCGAACTGTCGCTCACCGGCTACGAACCCAGCGCTGCCGCCGCCCTCGCCCAGCCGGCGGACACGCCCCTGCTGCAACCGCTGCGCCAGCTCGCCGAGCAGGCACGGATGACCACGGTGGTCGGCCTGCCGCTGCGCTCGCCGAAGCATGCCAAGCCGCTGATCGCCGCCCTGATCCTCGGAGCCGACGGCAGCCTCGGCGTCTATGCCAAGCAGCACCTGCACGCGGGCGAGGAACGCCACTTCTCAGCCGGCGACGGCGGCCCCCTGCTGGAGATCGACGGCCTGCCGATGGCGTTGGCGGTCTGCGCCGACTTCAGCCAACCCAGCCACCCGGCCCACGCCGCCCGTGCCGGCGCTCGCCTCTACATCGCCAGCGCGCTGATCGGAGAAAACGGCTACCCGGCCGACTCGGCCCTACTGGCCGGTTATGCCCGCGAGCACGGAATGGGCGTGCTGCTGGCCAACCATGGCGGGCCGACGGGTGGCTGGAAGGCGGCGGGCAGGAGTGCGTTTTGGAATGAGCGGGGAGCGCTGGTCAGGGAGACGACGGGGACGGGTGAGACGCTGCTTCTGCTGGAACGGACCGAGATAGACGCTTGATCCTGTGAGACACGATGGCCGCCGAAAGCGAGCGGAGAATTGGCGGAAGGCAGTGGGAGTCGAACTCGTTTTTTGCTGTGGTCGTAGGTGGGCTTTTTTTGGTCAACACCAGTGAAATCGGGCCTTTCAGCGGCGCCATTCAGGGCATTGGAGGCAAGTCTCAGCAAGTGATTTCGACACTTTTTCGACGTTTGTCTTTGCTGTCGGCGTGAGCGTTTGGCATGCCTAGACAGGGTGATAGCAAATTAGTAGCCTAAAACCACTCTAGGACTATGGGTATCAGGGATACGATTAAGTATGAGCATTTCGGAAAAATTTCAGGGCTTCTTATCCAATCTTAGGATTACAAACGACGATCAAATTAGTCTCCGATATGGAGAAATCACCGCAGCTTTAAATAAAGAATTTCGAGATACAGAGTCAAAAACAGCTAACAACCTTCAAGTCGGATCTTATGGTCGCTGGACAGCCATACAAGGAATTTCCGATCTTGACATGCTTTATATAATGCCCGCAAAAAGCTGGAATGATTATAACGTCTCTGGTGGCCAATCAAAACTTCTTGAAAAGACAAAGGACATTATAAAAGCAAGATACCCCAGGACCGACATATACGTAGACAGCCCAGTAGTACGTGTTCTATACACCAACTTCCACGTAGAGGTTCAGCCGGTATTCGAGCAGGAAGACGGAAGCTTTAAGTATCCAGACACATCAGGTGACGGCTCTTGGAAGATTACAAAGCCGAGAGAGGAAATCACTGAAATCGCCAAGATAAATGGCGAAAAGAACAGGAATCTTCGGCGTCTCTGCAAAATGGCTAGGGCTTGGAAAAACAAGCACGGCATTAACATGGGAGGCCTGTTAATAGATACTCTTGCTCACAACTTCTTAAAGTCTACCAACTATTACGACGACAAAAGCTATCTCTATTACGATTGGATGGGAAGAGACTTCTTTTATTACCTATCCGAGCTACCTGAGCAAGACTACTACGCAGCCCTGGGGAGTGGGCAAAGAGTAAAGGTTAAGAAAAAATTCCAGAAGCCGGCGAAGAAAGCATACGACCTCTGTGTCGAGGCAATTGCTGCAGCAGATACAGATAGCGAAGATGAAAAATGGCGTAAGGTTTATGGGCGGCCATTCCCTGCGCCGCAGAAAGCCTCCAGGGCCGCGCTAGAGTCTATTGCATCGGGCGTGCGATATGATGAAACAGAGCAATATATTGAGAATAGGTTCCCGATAGATATAAGGAGCAGCCTTCGCATTGAATGCGAGGTTTCTCAGAACGGATTCAGGGAGTTCCTCCTTCGAGATATGATTGCTAGGCGGATACGCCTCAGTGTGAGCAAGAAGCTGCGCTTTTATATCGAAGAGTGTTCCGTGCGAAAGCCTTACAGTGTTTACTGGAAAGTGCTAAATAGAGGCGCAGAGGCTCAGCGAAAGAATTGCATCCGAGGTCAAATTGTCTCTGATTCTGGTCGCGGTGAAATCACCGAGCACACGAGCTTCAATGGCGATCATATCGTAGAGTGCTATATTGTTAAAAACGGTGTTGTAGTAGCAAAAAATCGAATTCACGTACCAATACAGTGAGTGTCATGGACAAGAATTTATTCCTAAGAAGCATTGCGGAGACAGGGTACAACGTAGGATTCGGTGGGAGAAAGCACTGGGCAACATATGACATAGTTGACAAAGTTCCAGGGCTTATTGGTTTTGGATCAATGGCGTTCGGCATCTATGCACTTGTATATGATGAGCTTTCGGCAAAATACCTTTCTGCCGCCCTTCTTGTATTGGGACTTATCGGTCTTTACATCTCATTCTATGATCATAAAAAAGTTGAATATGAGAAATCTGCCAACAAGCTGACCTGTCTCTACAATCAACTGCGAGACTTATACAGGCAGGTTGAAAGCTCGCCTTCGGTGCTTCCCGAGCACCAAGAAAACTTGAAAGGCATTGAGCAAGAGTACTACGCAAATTGCATAAGCAAGCAAATATTATTTAGCGATTGGTACGCGCACTACAAGTTCTTTTGGCAGTACCAAATTGACTGGATCAACGAGCAGAAGAAGTTCACCTTACTTCGGGACAAAATCCCTCTTTCATTCGCCCTTTGGATTGTCGGCTTTCTATTTCTGGCAATAATTCTATATGCCAAAGATGTGATTTCTTGGGCTGCTTGCGCAATCCAACAGTTGCCAAGTTGATTCAGCATCTCCAGATGCTTTAGAGCACCTACTTGGCCTTGAAATCCCAGCCAGAAACTCCTTCGCAGAGTAGACATTAACTTTCTTCAAAGTAACCCGGCCGATTCTTATACGGCCGGTCGCCTAGCCTGTACTGGGAATTTTCACGGCCTCATCAATGTCAGGGCTTGTTTGCCCGCTTTCAGGAATCGTTCTGCCGCTAGCTAGCCAAAGAGCATATTGAGGATATAACTGCACAAGTACTTCAATTTCCTCAGTGCTGATCCTGGCTTTCTTATGACGCAGATTTTTCCAACGGCTATAGCTGATTTCGGACTTCCGGACTAGATCGTCCAAACCCGTCATATATATTAAAGCAATAGCCCTATTCTGTATTGATTCCATAAAGTTCTTAAAAGCTCGCAGTGTACTATTTGAACTCGGACTTTACACTGGTATTATACCCTCGATGGTTCACTATTTACACTCGCCATCTACACCATAGCCCTCTATAGACCGATATAGTGCAGGAAAGCCCATGGATGTGGAAGAAACCCCCTTCGAGATGCCGGACCTCTCAAGCCCCCCTCCAATGATGCCCTGGAGAGACTTTGCCAACTGGATACGTATGGGTGACCGCCATGACGTTGTCTGGGGCTGGATTCGCAATGGCTACATTCCGTCTCAGAAGTACGGCAAACACATGATGGTCAACCTTACCGCGCTGAATAGCCAACTGCTGGAGAAAGGAGAACGAATGTGAGCAAGGCGAAATGGAATCTCGACCTGTGCGGCATCGCCACCTTCGCGGAGATGTGCAGCGTGTCGTACGACGAAGCGGCCCAATGGGCAGAAGACGGCACGGTCCCCAGCTTGCAAATGGGGTGCTTCCGCATGATCAACCTCGCTCGTTTTCGTGCCGATCTGGAGCGAGGCAAAGCCACCTTCGACGCGGGGGACTACAGCCATGAATAGTGCATGTGCAGCCTTAGATGCTCAAAGCGCACTGCGCTATCTGGGCCAGACCGTCCTGATCGAAATGGTGTTCGAAGAAGAGCCGGACCCAATCTGGCGCTGGGTACGTGTCGTCGGTGTCGTGCTCCCTGCCGAAGGGCTGCGCGGCGGACCGCACTTCCTGACCCTCAAGCCCGGAGCAGAGAAAGCATTCGCGGATGAAGCCTTCTGGGAAAACATTCGCACGATCCGGGTGATGCGGTACCGCGACCGGCATGGTTCCGGCAACGTACTGGACCGCATCGCCCACCCTAACGATCCGCGCTCAAGGGCCGCGCTCCCGGCTCGTCGGAACAGCCCTACCGTTCCGGCGAACGGAAGCACGGGCGCAGCGAACCCTTGAACGCATGCCCGTCACCAGCCTTGGCCGGTGAGCGTGGGGCAGCTTCTTCGCCCCGCGCTCCCGAGCCCTCGGCGGCAAGAGCGGGATGACAAGGGCAGAGCCCTTGGTGTTAGGCGATGCCGGTCGTGCATATCAGAGCGGAGTGAATGGGCTTAGTTGGATAGTGTTGGCCTACGTTTCCGGTCCCATTCGCCTTCGGCATAGCCCCGATCCAGCACCTGATTTTGTGGTGAGATAACCACAGCGGTGCGCCCCATAGCCCCGTTCCAAAGCCTCTTAATTTCACCATTTCCGAACGCTGAATCACTGGCGCGAGCGCCTGCATTGCAGCGACGGGCACGCTCATACCCAGGAAATGCAAACGAGGAGAACGCGATGCGCCTGGATGGACTGATCAACGTCGTTGCTCTCGTTCTGATGGCCTACCTCCTGGGCGGCGGCGCTCAGCTCAAGCCACCCACCATCCCTTCCTGTTGGATCAGTCCCGTGCAACTGGAGTGCTGGACGTTCGCCGCGACGCCGGCCGGGAGCGCCAGGCACGAGCGGTAGGCCGAAGGCGCGGCGACGTCCCTGTAACACGTCGGACAACCCATTTCTAAAACGTTGGTTATTGGACATTGTTAGGTGAATCCCATGAGAAAAGTGCCCCATCAACACCGCCTCCACATCGAAGCTGACGGCCGCATCCTCGATGTTCCCAACGGCCGCATGTTCATGGATTCGAAGGCGGGCCACTTCACTGACCTCTCCGGTGTTCGCATCCTGCGCTGTGGCGTGGATACGGTGCGTCAGCTGTACAAGGGCATGGTTCGCCCCGAGGTCATGGCGCTGTTCGATGACAAGGAACCCATCGCCAAGTTTGCCGGGCACCAGTGGTCCAAAGGGCGCGTCGGCCGTGATTCGGGCTACCAGTTCCGTCTGCAGAACGCCGACCTCGGCCTGATCCTGTTGATCAAGAACTACAACATCAAGCTCGACACCATCGGCTCTCACCTGAAGATCGAAGTCTCTTCGCACGCTATCGACGGTGTGGATCCCAAGGCGCTGCAGAAGGTGCTCGACGACCTCGCTGCTGCGGTGCTCACACACTGCGAAACCAACCAGTGCGCCGTTCACATCGCCCTGGATGTTCAGGGCTGGACCCCACCCGCTGATATCGTGGATCGCATGCATTGTCGGTCGAACCGAGTCCGCCAGTTCAGCGGCATCGACCGCATCGAGTTCGATGGCAATGCCTCGGTGTACGGACGTGGCGAGACCTACATGTTCGGCTCGCCCAACGGGATTCAGCTGTGCATCTACAACAAGACGCTGCAAGCCCGCGCAACGGACAAGCTGGATTACTGGAATGCCGTATGGTCCGGCCTCCATGGCGATCCATTCGGCGCGGGTGACGCCGCCTACGATCCACAGGAAATGGTGTGGCGCATCGAGTTCCGCTTCCACCACTCGGTGGTCGAACAGTTCGCGCAAGGCACCTGCCTGCCCTCTGGCGCGGTGATCGCGACGCGGACCTATGCCGGTATCTGCCCGCACCTGCAAGGCCTGTTCGGCTACGCCTGCGAGGCTTACAAGCTGCTCGCCCGGGATGCCGTGTACGATCCGTTCTGGTCGCTGATCATGCAGGACGTGAAGGTCCAGGTCGAAGCCGACCCGCTGATCGAACGCGTCGAATACCGCCGCTACCACAAAACGGCCATGGGCTTTTCCGGCAAGAACTGCGAGATGTTCCTGGGCCAGTTCATCAGCCTGATCGCACGGGAGCGCATTCCCGCAAAAAAGGCGATTGAGTCCGCCCACCGACTGGAGTTCTGGCACGTCATCGAAGACCACTATCTGGCCAGGGGTTGGACTCGCCGTGAACTGGAGCAGCACATCAAGAACCTCATTTCCGATCGCTACCTGAGGCGAGGTTATGCCGTCTGATGGCGATCACTAAGCTGGAAGACGGCCGTTGGCTGGCTGATATCGAACCCATCAAGGGCAAGCGCTTCCGCAAGCGGTTCAAGACCAAGGGTGAGGCTCAGCGCTTCGAGGCCATGGTCCGCTCGCAGACCACGCAGGATCCCGCATGGAACCCTCGCCCAAAGGATCGACGCCGACTGCTGGAACTGATCGCCCGCTGGAAGCTGCTGCACGGCCACGCCCTGGTCGACGTCGAACGCACGGACCTCGTGTTGCGCCGCATGGCCGAAGCACTTGGCAATCCGGTGGCGGCTGATCTCACAGGGGCTCAGTACACAACGTACCGGGCACGTCGTATGAGTTCAGGCGTCAGTGGCAAGACCGTGAACAACCAGCTCGGCTATCTGCGCTCGATGTTCAGCGTGCTCCGGCATCTGGGCGAAATCGATTACCCCGATCCGCTGGAAAAGGTCCGCCCGTTGAAGCTTCAAGAGCGCGAACTGTCGTTTCTTTCGAAGGCCGACATCGCCAAGGTGTTCCACTCGCTCAAGCACCATAGCCGCACTCCGCACGTCGAGATGGTGGCGACCATCTGCCTCGCTACTGGCTGCCGCTGGGGAGAGGCGCAAGGGTTGGTCCCTGAGCGTGTCAAAGCCGGCGCAGTTCACTTCATCAACACCAAGTCCAAGCGCCGCCGATCCGTACCGATCCCGCCCGAGATGGAAGAACGCATCCACGATCACTTCCAGGAACACGGGCCGTTCTCCAACTGCCGGGACAGCTTCGACTATGCGGTAAAGATGTCAGGCGTGAACCTGCCGCCGGGGCAGAAGACGCATGTGCTCCGCCAGACCTTCGCGAGCCATTACATGATGAACGACGGAAACATCCTGACGCTGCAACGGGTACTCGGCCACGCCTCGCTCAACATGACCATGCGCTATGCGCACCTCGCGCCGGATCATCTCCTGGACGTGCTGACGCTGGGACCGATCAGGGACTTTCGACACTTCTTCGACACCAACGAAGAACCGTCCTCCCGGGCTGAACCGAAAGTCTAGAACCACGCGGGCTGTAGACGGGGGAGTTGGCGGAAGGCAGTGGGAGTCGAACCCACCCAGGAACGGCTGCCGTCCCCCACCGGATTTGAAGTCCGGCCACGCCACCGGGCGTGATTGCCTTCCTCTTTGATTTGCAAGAGGTTTTCCTCGAGACGGGAGCTTATCAGGCCGGGGTCCGAAGAAGAAATGCCGGATGTCATGGAAAGTCGTTCGCATGGCCGGGCGAGCAGAGCGTAGCCCAGCCTCGGAGCACTTCACAGGCGTTTCAGGCAATGGCAGTAGACGAAGTGCTGGACCCGGCCGGCGGGAGTGACGTGGTGTTCGTCGCGGTGCTCGGTGAGCTGGAAGGCGGAGCCGAACTCGGCGTGCAGTTCGTCGGCGTCGTAGCGCATGACTGGCAGGCCGCTGCATTCGGTCGGGCCGTCGGCGGCGAAGGTGGCGACGATCACGTGGCCGCCGTGGCGGACCGCCTTCATCACCTGGCGCACGTAGGCGCGGCGGGCTTCGGCAGTGGTAAGGAAGTGGAACACGGCGCGGTCGTGCCAGACATCGTAGGTGGCTTCCGGCAGGTCGACGCCGGTAATGTCGCCGGCGATCCAGCGCACCTCTTCGCCGCGCGCGCCGAGGCGGTTGCGGGCGACACGCAGGGCGGCGTCGGAAAGGTCGAGCACCGTCAGGTCGCCGAAGCCTTCGGCGAGCAGGCCGTCGACCAGGGTCGAGGCGCCGCCGCCGACATCGATGATCGCCGCCTCGCGGGGCGCGCCGATGCGTCGGATCAGGTCGAGAGACAGCGTGGCCTCGGCCTGGAACCAGCTCACCGCGTCGGACGGCTTGCTCTCGTATACCCGTTGCCAGTGCTCTCGTTCGGACATGACGACCTTCTCCGTGTTGCGCTGCGACCCATTACCCACCAAGGGCGTTAACGGCACATTAACGCCATAGGCGCTGTTGCGACAGGGCCGCTCCTCAACCGTAGGCACCGCGCAGTGACATCACGCCGCGCCTTCGCGCCGCCTGGCGGATCAGCAGTTCGCCCACTGCCAGGGCCAGCGCCACGCCGCCGACGATCTTGCCGGCGTAAGCCCAGTCCATCGGCGCGCCGGGGGTGACGACGAACAGGCAGATGCCGGCCAGCACATGCAGCGCGACGAACAGCGCCCAGAGACTGGCCAGGCGGTCGCCCAGCGGCATCCGGTAGGGCCGTGGACGCGGGTCGGCGCGGCGCAGGCGGACGAAGGCCAGGCACATCAGCACATAGGGCATCATGAAAACCATGGCGAAGATCGACAGCAGGGTCCAGAACAGTTCCTCGGCAGTGTGCGCCACCAGGCCGTAGAGCAGCAGCAGGACGATGCTCACCGCCGAGGCCAGCACCGCCGAGCCGATCGGCGTGCCGTGGCGCGAATGGACCACGCCGAACAGCGCCGGCAGCTCGCCGGCCTTGGCCGCTTCCACCGCGGCACGGTTGGTGCCCATGCTCCAGGTGACCATGTTGGTGAAGAGGGTGAACAGGACGAAGGCGCCGACCAGGTCGGCGAGCATCCCGCCGGCGCCGTCGTGGCCGTAGATGTTGTAGAGGGTGTGGGCGAAGATCCGGGTGACGTCGGTTTCCTCGGCCGGTACCGCGGCCAGCACGCCGAGGGTGCCGAAGATGTTGAAGGCGCCGACGATCAGCCCGGAGATCAGCACCGCGCGCGGGATGTCGCGGCGCGCGTTGCGCATCTCCGCGGCGCTGCAACAGGCCAGCTCGGTTCCCATGATGCCGTAGACCATCACTCCCAGCGCGGCCATCTGGCCCGGCGAGGACGGGACGATGGAGTCCAGGCTGAAGTCGTTGGCGAAGCCATGGTTCCAGCCGAAGTGCAGGCCGCCGACGCCCAGGGCGAGCACCGCGAGCAGCTTGAGCAGCGCGCCGAGGTTCGGCAGCCACTTGCCCAGGCGCAGCGCGACCACGTTGAACGCCGCGGTGAGCAGCGCCAGGGCGATGCCGATGGCGATCTTGCCCCAGAGGCTCAGCTCGGGGAAATAGAAGGCGCCGAGCATGCTGCCGAACAGGGTGTAGACCGAAGGCATCCACAGTGCGTTGTTGACCCAGTACATCCATGACACCCGGGCCCCCCAGCGGAAGCCGAAGGCGCTGCGCACCCAGTGGTAGACGCCGCCGTTGGCGGGGAAGGCGGTGCCCAGCTCGGAGGTCATCATGGCCATCGGCAGGAACAGCAGGACCAGCACGTAGAGCCACCAGAACAGGCTCGACGGACCGAGGGAGGAAGCCAGGGCGATCTGGTCCATGAAGAGCATCGCCGAGACCGTGTAGAGCACCACATCGCGCAACCGCAGGACCTTGTTCTTGTTGTCGTCCATTGGGGTTCTCCTGAATGTTCGGGTGGGGCGCCGGCGGCGCCCCGGCGCTTACCGGTGACCGGCGCGGACAAGATCCTCCACGGTTTCCTCGATGCTCTCGCGCAGCACCCGGACCACGGTATCGACCTGTTCGCGGGTGAGGATCAGCGGCGGCGACATCACGTTCAGGTGGACGATCGGACGAACCAGCAGGCCGCGCTTCTGCGCCCGCAGGTGGACCCACTCGCCGATGTTCAGGCTTTCCGGAAACAGCGCCTTGCTCGCCTTGTCGGCGACGAACTCGACACAGGCCATGAAGCGCATCCCGCGCACGTCGCCGACGATGGGCAGGTCGCGGAGGCTTTGCAGGCGCTCCTCGAAGTAGCGGCCGACCTCGTCGGCGTGGGCGAGCAAGCCCTCGCGCTCGATGATCTCGATGTTCTTCAGCGCCGCCGCGCAGGCCACCGGGTGGCCGGAGTAGGTGAAACCATGGCTGAAGCAGCGGCCCTTGTCCGGCTCGGCGATCACCTCCCAGATGCGCCGGGAGAAGATGCACGCGCCCAGCGGCTGGTAGCCGGAGGTGAGGCCCTTGGCGGTGAGGATGATGTCCGGCTGTACGCCGAACACCGCCTGGCTGGCGAAGAAGTGGCCGAGGCGGCCGAAGGAGGTCACCACTTCGTCGGAGATGTACAGCACGTCGTAGCGCTGGCACAGCTCCCACATGCGCCGGTGGTAGCCCGCGGGCGGGACGATCACGCCGCCGGAGCCGAACACCGGCTCGGAGATGAACGCCCCCACCCGGTCGGCGCCCAGTTCGAGGATCTTGCGTTCGAACTCCTCCACCAGGCCATCGAGGAACTCGGCCTCGCCCACTCCTTCCGGAGCGCGGTAGTAGTAGGGACAGGCAAGGTGGTGGATGCGCTCGTCGAGGAAGTCGAACTCGGCCGGCCGGTCGGCGCTCTTGCCACCCAGCGACATGCCGAGGAAGGTCGAGCCGTGGTAGGCGTTGATCCGCGTGATGACGTGCTTCTTGGCGCGCTTGCCGCGGCAGTTCTGATAGTAGTGCATGAGGCGGATCGCGGTGTCCACGGCGGTGGAACCGCCGGTGGTGAGGAACACGTGGTCGAGATCGCCGGGGGCCAGCTCGGCGAGCTTGTGGCAGAGTTCGATGGCGCGCGGGTTGGCCATGTCGCAGAAGGGATTGGAATAGGCCAGCAGGCGGGTCTGCTCGGCCACGGTGCGAGCCATTTCCTCGCGCCCCAGGCCGATGTTGGTGCACCACATGCCGCCCACCGCGTCGAGGTAGCGGTTGCCGGCGGTGTCGTAGATATAGGCGCCGTCGCCGGCGGCGATGTTCAGCGAGCCGTTGACGCGGTGGTCGTCGAACACGTGGTAGCCGTGCATGTAGTGGGCCTGGTCGGCACGGACCAGGTCGGCGTCGCCGAGGGGGGACGTGGCGTGCAGTCTTGCGTTCATCGGGCTGTCGCTCTTCTCGGATGGATGCTCCGAGGGTGCAAGAGCACCGCGCGGCGGGCCATACCCCATTTTGGGGTAAGCGCTGGGTGCGGCCGACGCGGCTTGCTATCCTGCGGCGACAACGACAAGAACGAGCCGTACCGTCCATGCAGGCCATCGCCCCGAACGCCCTCGACCGCTGGCACGAACACCTGGCGCTGGCGATCCGGCGCCTGCGCCAACCCGACTTCCTCGCCGCGCTGGTCGACGCCATCCACCAGTTGGTGCCGATCGAGTCGAGTATGATCAGCCTGGAACGCAAGGGCCACGCGCCCACCCTGCTCTACGAGCGCGGCATCGCCGAGCGCTTCCGCGAGGCGATCATCCGCCGCTACTTCTCCCGCGGCTACCTGCTCGACCCTTTCTGCCTGGCGGTGGAGGAAGGCCTTCCGGAAGGCTTCTACACCCTCGGCGAGATCGCCCCCGACGACTTCTTCCAGAGCGCCTACTACCAGACCTACTACCTCGGCGCCGGAGCGGTGGAGGACGTCTACTACATCCTCGACCTCGGCCCCACCGAGAAGCTCTCGATCTGTCTCTACAACGGCCTTTCGGCGAGCCGCTACAGCGACGCCCAGGTCGCCGCCCTCGCCGGCCTGGCGCCGCCGGTGCTGGAGCTGGCCCGGCAGTTCTGCGCCGGCCGCGCCGACCTCTCGCCGAACCCGCAGGCCGACCTCGCCCCGCGCCTTCAGGAAGTGCTGCGCGGCTTCGGTCGCGGCGTGCTCACCGACCGCGAACGCGAGGCCTGCCACCTGCTGCTCAGCGGCCACTCGGCGAAATCCAGCGCGCGGCTGATGGACATCTCCCCGGAGACCGTGCGCATGCACCGGAAGAATCTCTACACCAAGCTGGAAGTCGGCTCGCAGTCGGAACTGTTCGCGCTGTTCATCGAGTGCCTGAGCCAGGGGCAGCGCGTCGGCCCCTGAGACTCAGGGCGAGACGCCGCCGAGCAACTGTTCGGCCAGCGCCGAGCCCTCGCGCAGGCGACGGTCGTTGCCGATGCGGCGGGTCAGGCCGATGCGGTCGAAGTGCTCGAGGATCTGGATGCTGCGCTTGCGGCCGATGCCCAGGCGGTCGCGGAATTCCGCCGGGCGGATCAGCCCGGCGGGGTCGCGCACCTGCACAGCGATCTCGGCCAATTGACGCAGGGTGGCTTCCGGGTAGAACAGGTCGCGCACCACCTGCTGCAACTGGCCCAGGCGCGCCAGCTTGCGCAGCAGGTTGCGCATGGCGGCTTCGTCCTGGCGCAGCTCGCGGGCCAGGTCGCGAACCCAGGGCGGGTCGTAGCGGCCGGCTTCGAGCAGCGGCCAGAGGCGCGCGCGCAGTTGCTCCTCGCTATCGCTCAGGCGCACTTCGTGGCCGGGCAGGTGCAACCAAGGCCCGCTGCTGTGCACATCGCCGCCGGCCAGGGCGGCGTCGAGCAGGGCGATGAACACCGGCCGCTCCAGCTGCGGCAGGGCGTAGCGACGCAGGCGGTCGCGGTCGGGACCGAGTTCGTCCGGTAGCTCTTCGTGGAAGCGCCGCAGGCCGGCGAGCAGTTGCTCGACCAGGGCGAACCAGCGCTCCCCGGCGAACAACCGGGGGCCGAGGCGGGTCTGCACCTCGACCACCTCTTCCGGCAGCCGCCAGTGCTCGCGCGGGCGGTTGAAGGATTGCACCAGGCGTTGCGGGTCGAGGCCGTTCTCGGCCGCGCCGAGCAAGGTCGGCAGCGCCTCCTCCAGGCTTTCCTGGCGCAGCGCCTGAAGCTGTGCCAGACGTGCCGGCGTTCGTCGGTTGCGCGCCGGCGCGGCGCCGTCGAGCACCCGCCCGCCGCCAAGGGTGCGCTGCGCCGACTGGTCGCGCAGCACCAGGCGGTCGCCATGCAGGGCCTGGATCGGCGCGTTCAGCACCAGTTGGGCGAAGGCGCGGTGGCCAGGCTCCAGTTGTTCGCCTTCGAGCAGGGCCAGGCGCCCGGTGACGTCCTGGGTGCCCAGGTGCAGGTGCACCGGGGTCCAGTGGGTGAAGTCGCGAAGTTCGTCGGGCAACAGGCGGAAGTCGATGTCGACCCGCGTGGTCGGCGCGTGCAGCGCTGCCTGCAGCAGCCAGTCGCCGCGCTGGATCTGTTCCAGCGCAAGGCGCTCGCCGGCGATGTTCAAGGCCACGCGCTGGCCGGCCCAGGCCTGTTGCGCGGGCCGGTTCTGCGCGTGCAGGCCGCGCACCCGTACCGGCCGTCCGGCGTTGCCGAGGAGCAGTTCGTCGCCCACCGCGACCTGTCCGGAGAAGGCCGTGCCGGTGACCACGATGCCGCTGCCGGCGACGCTGAAGGCCCGGTCCACCGCCAGGCGGAAGTATCCCTCGCGGCTACGCTCGCGGACTTCGCCGGCGAGCCCGCCGAGTGCTTCGCGCAACGCCGCGACGCCCTCCCCGGTGCTGCTGGAGAGCGGGAAGATCGGCGAGCGCGCCAGCGGTCCGGAGGCCAGCAGGTGTTCGACCTGGGTCTGCAC